>JAYTRB010000250.1:0-4042 GCA_043746425.1 Planctomycetia bacterium | reverse complement strand
TTCGGTCTGCCCCTCGGCAATTGCCACCGAGCCGCTGGCGCCGATTCCGGGAGGGAGCCAGAGCATGTCGATCTTGATGGGCGCCTTGAAGCCCTCTTTACGCTTGGCAACAACCTTGAGGTCGATTTGCCCACCACGCACGAGAGGAACTTTTGGCTCGACAATTGCAATCTCGAAGGGGGCCTCGTTCGTCACGGCGACGGGCAGCCTGGAGGTCTGCTCAGTCCAGAAGGGAATCTGGTTCTGTCCGCGGACGAGAACGATCGGCTGGTGGACGGAGCCTTCGATCTTGAGGTTCGGCTGATTGGGGTCGTTCAGCGAGCCGATGATGTCGGCCAGCTTTCCCGCCGCGACCGCCTCGTTCGTGGCGTGAAACATCACCGGAACGACGCTGGCGTTAGCGGGCATCCCCGGGCATTCGATCGTCACGCCGGCTGGAAGATTTTCACCGCGAATTGCTATTGGACCGCCGAAGTCGTACCGAGCCGCCGAAAGGACAAGGGCGAATCGATTGCCCTTCGGAACCGAGACAGTGGGCTGGACGTATTGCACGAATTCGTTGGTCGAAAGCGTGAGTGCCGGCTTGATGGGCGTCAGCTCGACGCGGTAAACGTAGGGTACGCCGCCATTGCCGAGATGATCGCGGACATTGATGACATAGTCGCCGTCGGCAGGAATCGCAAAACGGATATAACTGTCGGGGCCGCCGCTGTCATCATTGGCAGCCAGCGCTCCTCCGCCGGCCGTGCTGATCGTCAACACAGGATCAAGCGGCGAACGGATGCTGCGGGCGTGAACGCGGATGTCGTAAGCTTCGCCCTTTTTGGCAGTGAAGCGAAAATTGTCATTGTCTCCGACCGTCGAAATTACGCCATTGAGGGCCAGCGGGGCCGTGAAGCGGGTGGCGTTGTCGTGTGTCTCGTTCGGTTCCTGTTCGAGAATATTGCCAAGGTCGGTGACGCGGAACCAATTCTGTGAAGGGGCGATTCCCTTGTCGTCTTTCGCGAAGAGGGCGAAGCCCGATCCTGGCGCACTCGGCAAGGTAATGGTCTCCTGCCGTTCGCCGAGCACGTCGCCGAGGAATTTCACGGGCAGCGTTTCGCCGAATTTTCCGCCAGCGGGAAGCACTGCCTGAGGACGGGGGAAATTGCCGACATGCAGGCGGTACAGGCATGCCCCGTTGCCAGCATACGAGCTTTCGCGCACCTGGATGATGTATTTGCCATCTTCAGGGGCTATGATCGAGGCGATACCGTCTTGCCAGACCAGCGCGTTGTCGTCGCTCGAAGAAAGTTCGAATCGCGCGGCACTCATGATGGCCACATATGCGTCAAAGAGCGTAATTCCCAGCCGGATGCCTTCGACCTCGGCGGTGATCCGGTCGCCCTTTTTCGCGTCGACCACATAGAAATCGACGTCCTCGTTATCGGCTGTGCCGTTAACGGTAACGTTCATAGCGATCGGTTGGGGCGCGGCAAAATCACTATTGGGCTCTTTTTCGACGAGCTCAGGCAGTGCTCCCACAAAGAAGGGGCGCAGGTCGGAAATACCGGTTGCCGTTCGAATACGCACGCGATGGGAGCCGAGGGTGCAATCGGGGGCGATTTTGAGAAGCGTCTTCACCGTGTTTGTATTGACGACTTCGAATTTGACGACCTCGATTCCTGGCTCGTAGAAGAGAATCTCCTGAGCGTCGTCAAGCTGCGCTCCGCTAAAGACGATTTCGACGTCGCTACCGCGCTGGGCGCCGCGAGGAGCAACTCCGCCCAGCGATGGAGAGGCCGCAACTGCCGGCTGAATGTTGAATGCCGAAATGACGGAAGCCAGAAGGCCAGTCATCGCCGCGATCCGCCAGCCTACCTGCCGCAGACAAACCGGCGGAAGACAAACCGAATGGTTGTTGCCACGAAAAAGGGTTGCCGCGAAGTGATTTGAGGATGGTCGGCAAGAAAACATGAGGACGCGATCTCCAGTGAAATCTGTTGATCAGGCAAGTCCGCCTCTGGCAGACTGTGAACCGGCCTGTGGGATCAAGCGTCCATGCTGCCGGCGTGCGCAACCAAGGGAAGGCTGACGTCGGGGGGGTGACATCGCTGCAATTCGGGGCAATCAGGGCAGGGTCGTGGGAGGGCGAGTGAAAACCCGAGGGCTGGCGCCCCCGGGCTCGCCGGGTTATCTTTCAGGCGAGCAATTCCTTGCGGACTTTGCCGCCGTCAATGATTTCGATCGGGCGGTCGCCGGGCGCCATCAGTTCTTTATCGCCCACAATGCCCAGGCAGTTGTACAAAGTATAGAACAAATCTTCGGGCCCCAGCGGGTTGTCTTCGGGTTCCGAAGCGGTCGAATTCGAGAGGCCGTAAATGCTTCCGCGCTTGATTCCGCCGCCAGCGAGCACCACACTGAAGACCTTGGGCCAGTGGTCGCGGCCCGCGGTGGCGTTGATTTTCGGTGTGCGACCGAACTCAGAAGAAACCATGACGACCGTTTCACTCAACAGCCCCGTGCGTTCAAGGTCGTTAATGAGGGCCGAAAAGGCCTGATCGAAGGCGGGCATTTGGCCGCGAAAGCCCTGAACAATTCCATTGTGCATATCCCAGCCGCCGTAGGTTAAATTGACCAGCCGCACCCCGGCGCCGACCAGTCGGCGGGCCAGCAACATTCGCGCGCCGGCCGTATTGCGACCGTATTCGTCGCGAACAGCAGGCGATTCGGCTTCGATGTTAAAGGCCTCGCGGGCCGCCTGCGAGCTGATTAAGCTGTAGGCCCGATCATAAAACGTGTTCATGGCCTCCAGTCCGTCAGATTTCTCTTTCTTGTTGAAGTGATCGTTCACCGCCGACAGCATGTTCTTGCGGGTGGTGAACCGTGAGTCGTCGACTCCACCGGGAAGACCCAGATCCTGCACCTTGAACCCCCCCGCGGCCGGGTCGCTTCCCAGGCTGAACGGAGAAAACGCGCTGCTCAAATAGCCAGTGCCGGCGTAAACGTTGGGCAGGCTGGGAATACACACGTAGGGCGGAAGATTGTTTCGCGGACCGTATTCATGGCTGATGACGCTGCCCATGCTTGGAAATTGCAAGGCCGGACTGGGGCGATACCCAGTGAACATATTATGAGTGCCGCGCTCATGTGCCGCTTCGCCATGGGTCATCGAACGAATGATCGTCAATTTGTCTGCGCAGGCTGCCGTGCGGGGCAACGTGTCACCAAATAGTTCCCCGGGAATCTTCGTCTGCACCTGACCCATTTCGCCGCGATACTCGATGGGGGCGTACGGCTTGGGATCGAACGATTCCTGGTGCGCCATGCCTCCAGGGAGGTAGATGTGAATGATCGAATTGGCAGTTCCCTTGAAATGGGCATAATTCTTCTGCTCGCCGCGCGCTTCCCGCAAGCGCAGAAGATCGGGAAGCGTCAGGCTGCCCAAACCTGCCAGTGCGCCCACCGTCAGAAAATTGCGGCGGGAAACTTTATTGAAATGGGCGGGATCATCAGCCCAGGTGCCGGTAATCGTCGTCGAGGCCTTGTTCATGATGATGTTCGCTCCAAGAAAGTCGGGACTGCTCACGACGATATTCGAAACACCGCCAGCGGCGGCATCGTCGCCTGTGTGTTATTGCGTTAATGTCTGGCTTGGTTTCACTACGACACGCCGGAAACGCCGATCGAGTCGCAATGAGTCGTCGCTGGTGGGCAAATCCAAAAATTTGACAACAGTTCTCGGTGTCCGTTCCGCGTCGCATCGTGCACGACGCGGGAAGTTTTGGCGGGCGGCACTCGAGGAAGCCTCTACGTCACGTCTACATATTCACAATCGTAGATATGATACCGGCGCGAGGCAACGGTGGTCAAGGGTCTGTCGCCAAAAACGGGCCGAAACGCGCCGGGCTACCTGTTGTGGGCTCAGGTTGTGCCGACGATCTGAGACGCTTCACGCTATTGTGGCATGCCGAAGAGATTGAGCTGGGCCCGGTCGAATGGCTGGGGTTGTACCTTGTCGCAGCACGGCTTATTGCAGCTTACCCCGGCCCAGAATCGGCCA
>JAYTRB010000249.1:0-4744 GCA_043746425.1 Planctomycetia bacterium | reverse complement strand
TTGTGCGGGCCGCTGGTACGGGCGCTGGGGTGGGGCCGCGGCCTCTCTATCGCTGGTCATGATGCCCCGCCTCTTTGGGCACGCGCACCTGGCGGCGCTCGAAACGATGGTCAATCTGACCTGCACGGCAACCGTTCTGTTTCTGGCCGACAGGTGGGGGACGGTAACTCAGCTCATCGCGCAGCGGGCGCCATTGAGCCCTGCCTCAAGAGCTGGTTCCTGGTTGCGTGTTTTCGGTATGGCGGCAGCCGGAGGGTTTCTTCTGGGATTGGCTCTGCTCACGAAGGTGCAGGCGATCTTGCTGCCAATTCCGATTGCGGTGTGGGCATTTTTCCAATTGCGGTTTCGGGCGCTTCCAGTGCTGCTGGTGTGGGGATTGACGGGAGTACTTGTGTTCTTTGTCTGCTGGCCTTACCTGTGGAGCGCACCGCTTGAACATTTGCAGCAGTACCTGGGGCGGACGACAAACCGCGCCCAGTTGTATGTGTGGTATTTTGGCGAGAAATTGGCCGATCGCGATGTCCCCTGGCATTATCCGTGGGTTTTGTTTCTAACGACGGTGCCCGTGGGGCTGCACGCCTTGGGAGTCTGCGGTCTATTTGGCCTGCGACGACAGGCCCGTTCATCGTCACGGGAATTGCTCGTCTTGATGTGCATGCTTTTTCCGCTGATTGTGTTCAGCGTTCCAGGAGTAGCCGTGTATGACGGCGAACGGCTGTTTTCTCTGGTCTTTCCTCTGTGGGCCGTACTGATCGGGCGCGGGGCCGAAAACGCCCGGCTCTGGCTCGCGTCGCATTTGTCGCCGCGGGTCACGGTCGGGGCACTGGGCACGTTTCTGGCGGCACAGAGTTATGGCCTCATCGTGATGGCACCCTGCTGGCTGAGTTATTACAACCTCGCCGTGGGAGGCCTTCCCGGGGCCGCGAAACTCGGCCTGGAAGTTTCGTATTGGGGAGACGGTGTCACGCGGACATTGCTGAAACAGGTGGCGCAGGCCGTGCCCCTCGAAGACACCGTGGCCGTGCTCCCGGTGCTCTACGAAGGCCAGTGGAACGAACTCTGGCAGCAAACGCCACTTCTTCGGGCGCGAGATCAAGAACCGGTTCCGTTCGAGTCGCCCGAGGCTGCGAGTGCAAGATATGTGCTGATGTTCATGCGTCCCGAATATCTCCCAGAAATCTTCTTGAATCCGCTCGACGAATCGCGAGTGCTGGCCATCACCCGCCGTCAGGGCATTCCGCTGGCTGTTTTGCTCGACTGCCGGTAAACGTGTTAATTCTGCCAATAGAACGCGGTTGGAATGATGCAGAACGTTGCGAACTGCCGTTGTTGACAATTGACTCCGGCAACCATACTTTCACAAGAACGTTCGCCAATCGCTTTCAGCCGCCGAATTCAACACGCATGACTCGACTTACCCACTTTGACGAATTCGGCGCCAGCAGGATGGTAAACGTCGGCTCCAAACCCATCACTGAAAGACGGGCCCGCGCATCGGGAACGGTTTGCATGTCGGCTGAGACGTTACAGTTGATTCTCGATCGCAAGGTGAGCAAGGGGGATGTGTTCGAAGTCGCGCGACTGGCGGGCATCATGGCCGCCAAGAAGACGGCAGAATTGATTCCCTTGTGCCATTCCCTGGGGCTCGACAGCGTGGCGCTCGATTTTCGAGCTGTCGATGATCGCACCCTCGCCATCGAATCGAGCGTCTCAGTGCAGGCGCGAACCGGTGTCGAAATGGAGGCCCTGACGGCGGTCACGGTGGCCGCCTTGACGATCTACGACATGTGTAAGTCAATCGATCGCGGCATGTCGCTGGGCCCCTTCGTGCTTCTCGAGAAATCGGGGGGCAACAGCGGCCACTACGTTCGAGGGCCGGCATGATGCACGAAAAAATCGCTGGCGATACCGGCTCGGCTGACTTGCTGGCGCGAGTTCAGGCCCTGATCGGAACTGACTTGCAGCAAGTCGAACGAATCTTTCTCGAGGAAATCGGCAGCCGGCATCCGTACGTTGGCGAGGTGCTCGAACACATGGCCGGCTATCGCGGGAAACGGTTGCGACCAATATTGCTGCTCCTCTCGGCTCTGGCGTGCGGCGGTATCGAGCGGCCGCATCTGGTGCTGGCGGCGGTGGTCGAGATGATCCACACTGCCACGCTCGTGCATGATGACGTTCTCGACGATGCGGCCACGCGGCGCCATGTGGCCACCATCAATTCGCGGTGGAGCAATGAGACCAGCGTGTTGCTGGGAGATTATCTCTTCACACATGCCTTTCATCTGGCCAGCAGCTTCGGCGACGCGAGCGCCTGCCGCATGATCGGAAGGGCCACCAACATCGTCTGCGAAGGCGAGATGGCGCAGGTCGCCGATCGAGGCAATTTATCGCTGTCTGAAGAGCAGTACTTCGACATCATCGAAGCCAAGACGGCCGAGTTGTGTGCGATCTCTTGCTATCTGGGCGGCCATTATGCAGGTGCGTCGCCCCAGATTTGCGATGCGCTCGAGGGTTTCGGCCGTTCTCTGGGAGTTGCCTTTCAGATCGCCGACGATCTGCTCGACGTCGTGGGAAGTGAATCCAAGACGGGCAAATCGCTGGGGACAGATCTCAAAAAGCAGAAGCTGACTCTTCCTCTAATTTACTTATTGGGGCAGGTATCGCCCCGCCAGAAAGAGGAAATCTGCGAGTTGCTGGCCCACCCCGACGAGCAGACGGCGGTCACGCTCTTGCCGCTGCTCGAAAGCTCTGGCGCATTACGATACGCTCGCCGCCGGGCCGACGAACTCACCCTCGCCGCCCGCGAGAACCTCGGCCGGCTTCCCGAAACTGCGGCCCGGCAGCTCCTCGAAGACATGGCCGATTTTGTAATCGTTCGTTCGGCGTGACTGGGTTCTACGAATTCTCGGGCAGCAATTTCTCTGGCAGCGGTCTTTCCCATTCCTTGCGCACCTGGTGCAACCCCACGCTGCACAATTCAAATTCAGCGCTCAGGCGGCGCAAAACCGCGGCCTCTTCGTGGTAAGGCTCGTCTTCATAGGTACTGGCGATGAAGTACGAACGCTTGCCCTGTTCGAGGTAATCCAGCAGGTGGTCTTTGTGATCGGGCGACTGCAGCTGCGACAGCGCCTCGGGGTACAAGCCCGTCCAGAAGAGAGTGAAATCGCCGATATGCCTGTAGATTTCGCGGCGCGGTTTTCCCTGGCGCTGTTCAGCCTCAAGCATCATTTCCGCGACGTCTTCGAGCCTGCGCCCGACAGTGCTGCGGAACCGGAAGATGGTATCGAAACGGATGAAACGCAGGAGCATATCCGTCAGATAATCGGTGAGGCGCGTGTCCGCAATCCCCAGGTCGACCTGAAAAGTATGCTCGGTAAAGGCCGCGAACATGTCACGCAACGATTCGGATTTAGCGACGACAGCCACCATGATCTATCTCCCGCAAGCTTCCCAGCTTATCCGATCAGGTCTCTTTCTGGCGCGATTCACAGCAGGCCGGCCCTGGCTGTTACCGGATTCGCTCATTAAAAGAGATCGGCTACCGGAAAGCATTGGCTCTTGTTGAATTGTATGCCGCATTTTGAACTTCCGTCAACAAATATTTCTGCAAAGTATTGATATGAAATGAGTTATGGAAATCGGTGGATTTCGTCCTGCTGCCACTCGGCGAAAAAATACAGCAATTTCGAGATTTTTTCTCACTTCGCCGGTGGTGCAAGTCGTGAATGATTGCTGCGTGTCGTGCGAGCGGCCGCATCGCCCAGCGGTTATCATAATCAAAGTTTGAGAATCGAAGCCAAACAGGAAAACCATGAAGATCACATTCTGCGGCGCGGCTGGTGAAGTCACGGGAAGTCAGCACTTAATCGAATGCGGAAAGTTGAAGATCCTGCTTGATTGCGGTCTGTTTCAAGGGCAGCGCGCCGAGTCGCGCCGCAAAAATGAGAAGTTCTTTCACGAACCCTCAAATCTCGATGCCGTCATTCTGTCGCATGCCCATATCGATCATTGCGGAAATCTGCCAAGTCTTTACCGCCGCGGCTACCGGGGCCCGGTTTTCTGCACCGACGCCACTGCCGACATGGCCGAAATCATGCTGCTCGACAGCGTGCACATTCAGGGAGAAGACGCGCGACATCTCGAAAAACATCGCTTGCACAATGCGCCGCGCGTCGATCCGCTGTATCTCGAAAAGGATGTACGTGGCATTATCCGCCAGTTCGAGCCGCAGACATATCACGAATGGCACCAACTTTTTCCAGACTTACGCGTGCGATTTCGCGACGCCGGACATATTCTCGGCTCCGCGATTTTAGAGCTTGAGTTTCAAGAAAAGGGAGAAACGCGCCGCCTGGTATTCACCGGCGATCTGGGGCGGCGCGATCTACCCTTGTTGCGCGATCCTGAACTTGTTGCCGGTTGCGACATCCTGATTTCAGAATCGACGTATGGCAATCGAGTTCACCCGCCGGCCAACGACGTCAAGGGCGAACTCCTGCGAATCATTCAGCGCGCGGCTGCCGTCGGCGGCCGGGTGGTCATTCCCGCCTTCAGCCTCGGGCGAACGCAGCAAATCGTTTTTTTTCTGCATCAACTGCAGGCTGCGGGCGAACTGCCGAACGTGCCGGTGTTCGTCGACAGCCCCTTGTCGAATCGCTTAACGGCGGTTTTTCGCCGTCACACCGCTCTCTTCGATGAGAAGGTGCAACAGCTGTTTCAAGCCGATGAGGATCCGTTCTCGTTT
>JAYTRB010000248.1:0-3619 GCA_043746425.1 Planctomycetia bacterium | reverse complement strand
GTGCGCACAGTACAACCTCGCAAAACAGCACTGCCGGGTACAATCCCGCACAGGTAATCGAGCAGGTCGCGTACGCTATTCAGGTTACGCACTCGGGTGGCCAGGAAATGCAACTGCTCCTCAACCCGGCCGATCTTGGCGCGTTGCAGGTAAATGTTTCAGTGCATGACGGTGTGCTGTCGGCACGCCTTGAGGCACAGAACCCGACGACCCAACAGATTCTGGTTGACAATTTGTCGCAACTCAAGGACTCGCTTACACAGCAGGGGGTGACGTTCGACCGCATCGACGTGCATCTCGCCGGATCACACACCGGGTCGGGTGGATCGGGCTTCGCCGACCCATCATTCGGGAGGCAACAGCAGGAAGCCTTGCCCTGGGGCCAGATTTCGGGGTTGGCTCACGCTGAAAAACCCGAACTTGTCCGCAACAGCCCGGCGCTGAGCGGGTCTGGCTCACGCGTGCCTTTGAAATCGCTGGATATCATGGTTTAGGAAAATACACGTCCGTCTAAAAGAAAGGAATCTTATATGAGCATTCTCAGCACCGCCCGGTCAACGAACGGATTAAGCGCCGCGTCAAGCAGCTCGAATTCGACGTCTCCCAGCAGCCTGTCGGGGTTCGCCGCCCTGACGTCTGGCGATTTTCTTAAAATGCTGATCACTGAATTGAAGAACCAGGATCCGACGCAACCTGTCAGTAATTCCGAGCTCCTGCAACAGCTTTCGCAAATGCAGTCACTGCAATCGAACGTCGAATTGAACAAAACGCTCACCAGTTTCTCAAATAATCAGCAGATCACGGCAGGCGCCAGTTTTCTGGGCAAGGTCGTGTCGGGCACCGACAGCAAAAACAACCCGGTGAACGGCGTCGCCGACAGCGTTTTCCTGCAGAACGGCACGCTGATGATCGGAATTGGTTCCAGCGCGATCAGCATCGGCAGCGTTACCGGCGTCTCACTGGGATCGCAGGCTTCTGTGCCCGCAACAATACCGGCGATCTCGTCGACCACGCCAACCGGCGGTTGAGCCGACCGGAGAAGTAACAAAGACAACGGATTTGAGTCCGAAATTGTCGATAAGAATGGATGTGGGGGCCTTGCCGGCCTCGACGAGGCGAAGGCTGCAACGGTTTTTCTATCATAGACCCCGGGGGGGGCATCATGGGCTTAACGGCTGCGCTCAATACGTCGGTCAACGGACTGTCGCTCAATGAAACCGAGATCAACGTCGTTGGAAATAACATTTCCAACGCGGGGACGACCGGTTTCAAAGCTTCAAACGTCGCGTTTGCAACGCAATTGGCTCAAACGTTGAGCTACGGTTCGGCGCCCAGTGCGACCGACGGGGGGACGAATCCAATTCAGATCGGGCTGGGTGGTGAAGTCGCCGCCATTTCGGCCGACTTCAGCCAGGGCAGCATCACAGCCACCAGCAGCCCATCAGATCTGGCCATTCAGGGAGATGGGTTCTTTGTCTTGAACAACACGTCCTCGGGGGGACAGGTCTATACGCGGGATGGCAGTTTCAGTCTCGACGCGGCCAACGAGTTGACCAACAGTGCCGGCCAGCAGGTTCTGGGTTATGGCGTCGACAACAATTTCAACCTGATCACGACCGGCACGACAGCGCTGCAGATTCCATTGGGAACGCTGCACCTGGCTCAGCAGACGTCGAATATCGTAATGGGGGGGGCGCTTTCTCCGCAAGGCGTTGTCGCCACGCAAGGCACGCTGCAGACCAGCGCCGCTTTGACCGACATGAGCGGGCCCGCCCCGGCGACTGCCAATACACTGTTATCGAATCTGGCCCAGACGTCAGCTCCGACGGTACCCCTGTTTACTGTGGGGCAGGTTATTAATCTGGCCCCCACCAAAGGGGGGACCACCCTGGCCACCAAGACGCTGACTGTCACAGCCACCACAAAGGTTTCGGACCTGGAACAATTCATCGGAAATACGCTCGGCCTGCAATCCGGGGGAACGATTCCCGTCGATGCCGACGGCATTCCGGTAGGCGTGTCCATCAATGCCAGCGGGCAAATCCTCGTCAAGGGGAACCGCGGAACTGTGAACAACTTCAGCATTCCAGTCGGGTCGATTACGGCGGGAGGGAACGCCGTTCCGATCCCCTTTACCCCCAGCCCCACCGTCATCGCCAACGGCGAAAGCGCCACAACGACGTTCACAATCTATGATTCTCTGGGAACACCCCTCACGGTACGCATGTCGTCGTACATGGAATCACAGACGTCAAACAAGACGACATACCGCTACACGCTTGAATCGGCCGATCAGAGCGGCCCGGCGATTGCGATCGGAAATGGGACAATCGCTTTCGATAACCAGGGACATGTGTCGAGCCCCCCCACGGCCCAATTCTCGATCAATCGCAGCAGCACCTCGGCGGTGAACCCGATGCTGGTGACCTTGAACGTCGGCCAGATTTCCGGCATCTCGTCAACCGGAAGTACAATGAACCTTGTGAGTCAGGATGGAACGAGCCCCGGTACTCTGACCAGCTATGTCATTGATGACAAAGGGGTCATTAAAGGCGCTTTCGACAACGGCATCGTACGGACGATGGGGCAGATTGTTCTGGCGCGGTTCTCAAATCCCGACGGACTCGTCCAGGCCGGCAACAATAACTTCCAGCAGGGAATCGCCTCGGGCCTTCCGCAAATCACCTCGGCCGGCGCATTCGGAGCCGGCACCTTGCGGGCCGGTGCCTTGGAACAATCGAACACCGACATCGGCAAGAACCTGGTCGACCTGATTGTCGCCTCGACCAATTACCAGGGCAACGCGCGGGTAATCAGCGCAGTCGACCAACTGGTGAACGTACTGCTCACCCTGGGACGATAATCCCATGATCAAGCTCACGCGTCTTAACGGCGAGCAGTTTATTCTCAATGCCGAATTGATCCGTTTCGTCGAAACCCGGCCCGATACGTACATTACCCTGACGACAGACGACCGCCTGGTCGTTCGCGAAGGGATGGACGAAGTCGTTGCGCGAGCGATCGACTATGCGCGCCGCATTCGCCTGCTGCCCGCCAGCTGAAGCCGGTGCGAAGCAGCATCGCCGGGTGGCCGCGCAACCGCATTTTACGGATTGACGAGCGGTCCGCATTTCGCCGCGGCCAGTGCCCCGCGCGTCGATCGAAAAAAATGGCGTCGATCGACTTGCTGATGACAATCGGGGACATTTATTTTAGTATTCGAACGTAAGAATTTATGAACGGGAGAACGTGCCATGAAGTTCTGTGTATTCTTGACCTTCGCAGCCGCGCTTTTGGCTGAATTCTCCTCAATTGCCGTTTTCGCAGAAGACGCATCATCGGCTAAGAAAAAAGAGACGGCCGCACGCGCTAAAACCGCTTCCGGGACTACGTCGAAATCTGCGAAGAAAGTGACCGACAAGGCGAAAGCCACTGACCCGACGACCGAAGAGGCGAAGCGCAACGATCGAGATGATGGGCCGGTCAAATCTGAAGTGGCGACGTTCGGTTCAGGTTGCTTCTGGTGTGCCGAGGCGGCCTTCGAGCGCTTGAAAGGGGTCGAAGCTGTGGTTTCAGGCTACAGCGGAGGGAAGGGCAAGGATCCGTCTTACGAGCTGGT
>JAYTRB010000247.1:0-13569 GCA_043746425.1 Planctomycetia bacterium | reverse complement strand
CGGCAAGCCCTTCGCCTATCGTCTGCGTGTTTCCGGCCCGGAGGCACCCGATTTTCGGCTTCGCCTTTCGACCGATGCCCTGTCGGTCATTCGCGGCGGAGAAGCCAAGCTCAAGCTGCGGGTCGAGCGCCAAGGTGCGTTCGCCGAGCCGGTCTCACTCGAATTTTCGGGCCTTCCACCTGGAGTTACCGTCGCCAATCCACTTGTCCCCGTCAACGCGGCCGAACTCGAGCTGATCTTCAAGGCCGACGTGACCGCGATAGCGACCGGTCGCCCCGTGATCATCCGTGGCACGACCATGATCGCCGGGAAACCGGTCGTAAGGCAGGCGACTTTCGTCGCACAAGGGGCCGGCGACTTGGCGGTTGATTCGCTCCTGGTCGCCGTTTGCCTCCCGACGCCGTACAAGATCAAGGGGGTTTATGAGGTGAAGTACGCCCAGCGTGGCGGGAAATTCGTGCGTCATTTCACGATCGACCGCGGCGGATTTGCCGGTCCGCTGACTGTTCATCTGGCCGACAAACAGATGCGTCATCTGCAGGGGGTCAGCGGTCCGACGATTGAAGTCCCCCCTGGGGCCACAGAATTCGACTACCCTGTACGTCTGCCCCCGTGGATGGAAATTGGCCGCACCAGCCGTAGCGTCGTGATGGTGGTCGGCGAGGTTGCCGACGCCGATGGCCGCCACCACAAGGTGAGCTTCACTTCACTGAACCAGAACGAGCAGATCGTAGCGCTCGTCGATCCGGGGCAGCTCAGTCTCGAAACAGACCGACGTTCGCTTCGCGAAACTCCCGGCGCCGCCACCGCAATTTCTGTCAAAGTCGGCCGCGGCCAAGGGGTCAACGTTCCGGTGCGCATTGAGCTCGTCGTTCCCGCGCACATCCACGGCGTCACCGCCGAAGCGCTCATCCTCGCTCCCGATCAGGCCCTTGGCAAGATGACGCTCAACTTCTCGGCGGATCACCCCGGTCCCTTCAACATGCCGCTCGTACTGCGCGCCACGGCGATGAAAGGCGAAAACGACACCGTCGTCGCCGAAACGAAAATCGAAGTCGTCGCCACGAAATAGCCGCGGCAGCTCAGAGGAAACAAAACGGCCATCGATGAAAGTGGCCTGTGAATTCGCAGGCCGCTGACTTCAATCGATTATGCGCCGAACTTTTCCAGCCGGCCGGCATGGGCCAGAGCCAGGCTCATGAGGTGTTTGGCTGGGAATTGCCCCAGTCCGCCAGAAAGACATTGGGTTTCGCCGAAACTGGTCTGGTGGTCGGGCCGACAGCTTTCGGCCGCCAGCAGTACGGGAACCGGGTGCCAGCTATGCGAACGCATTTTACTGGGAGTGCTGTGGTCGCCGGTGACGATGAGAACATTGGGCTTGAGGGCAGTAATTTTCGGGATGGCGGCGTCGAGCTGTTCGATGCGCTCGACCTTATCGCTGAAATTGCCATCTTCCCCCGTGGAGTCAGTGTATTTGAAATGGACGAAAAAGAAATCGAAGTCGTTCCAGGCCTGTTCGAGGCGGCGGCATTGATCATCGAGCGTCTGGCCGGCGTCGAGCACGCTCATATTCACGAGCCGGGCCAAACCACGGTACATCGGATAGACGGCAATCGCCGCCGGTCGCAAGCCATAGATTTCTTCAAACGTGGGGATGTGCGGCTTCTTATCAATTCCACGCATGGTGAAGAAGTTCGCCGGGGCGTCATGCTTCAGCACTTCACGAGCGGCTTTGAGAAACTCGCGGGCGACATCGGCGGTTCGCTGTGATGCAGCATCGCGCGCGACCGGGTCGAGAGGGGGAACGCCAGTTTTCTGCGGATCCGTATCTGCCACATTTCCGCCTAATCCCGCCGCGCGAAACACCACCACAAGCCGATATTCCTTGACAGGCCGGACAAAAACCTCAACGCCTGGAATCTTAATCTGGTCGAGTTTGGCGCACAGCCTGGCGCCGATGTCGCTGGCGATCCGGCCTGCGCGGCGGTCAGAAATGTTGCCGGCGGCATCGAGGGTGCAGAAGTTGCCGCGAATTGCCACGTCGTTCGGGCCGAGATCGAAATCAATTCCCAATCCTTCGAGGACTCCCCGGCCGATCTGAAACTGGAGAGGGTCGTAGCCGAACAGCCCCAGATGTCCCGGGCCGCTTCCCGGCGTGATTCCTGGCAAGACGGGGGTACTGAGCCCCAGCACGCCGCTGGTGGCGAGGGAGTCGAGGTTGGGCGTGTTGGCCGTTTCGAGTTCGGTCATTCCGGAAGGTTGCAGCGGCAAGCCCCCCAGACCGTCGGCCACGAGAAGCACAATCTTCGAACTGTTTTTCACGTGCAGGCGGCGCATCAAATCGTGCAGATCCATGATGTATTTGCTCGGGGGTTAAAGGCGATGATGTCATTTTTGATAGAAGCCCACGGACCACGCGGCTCGCAGGCGAAGACAATCGCCCAATTGTTGAAAACACGTGCCTCACGTGCAAGCCTCAGTCGATAGTCGCACAACGGCGGCCGCCGTCAGGGAAAGGGGACGCAAGACTGCGATATGCCGGACGAAATGACACTTATGACGGCATGGTATTCAACGCCGCTGTCGTCTTCGTTACGGGCGTGTTACGCTGATAAGCCTTGGCCGGTACCGAATTTCTGGTAGTCGGTCAGTTTGATTCAGACGGGCCGTCTTTCGTCGGGGCGGGATGTTTGACTACAGCCGTCTGCTTCGGGCCCGCGACGCATTCCCACACCAGCCCAACGACGGCTCCGACAACGGCGCCAATCGTACCAACAGCGCGTGCGATGCCCCAGAAGTCGAGCGGGTGAATTCCCTCGACAAGATGCGCGACGAGCATAAACAGGCCGCCGACAGTGATTCCTATCGCAATGCCGGCAATGCTTCTCATGCCCGCATTCTACCACGGCGGGACCATGGCGCGAAAGCATCTCGACAGATGATCCAGCTGCGATGCTGGGGCCGCTCGCGATTCCAAAAAGCGCTCGGCGAACCGCTTTTCCGGCAGGTTTCAAACGAGTCGCCGATCACGTCGATGGCGGGAATCCGTATAAGGTCATGTTTCCGAACTTCGCTTTGCATTTGGGGCACAGCGACTTGGCGATGCTGGCGTCGGTTTTGCCGCCGATTTTTTCCTTTTTGCGGCTGTCTTCACTGATGGTCAGCCCACATTTTTCGCAGCGGCGCCCGACCACGACAAGTTTGATTGCCGAATCGGCCCGGTAAAAACTGAGTCGCTCAGCGGCCAGCGATCGGATGACTGCCTCACTGTAATGACATGCCGACTCAGCGAATTCGTCGGCGAGCGGAATCGACGTGCCCGAACCGTAATCGGCCAGGCCAAATACTTCAGCAAGCGTCTGCGAGAGCTGACGGAACTGCGTGAGGGTGAACGAAAGGTACGCCCGATCGGCAGGAGAATCGGCAGCCGGCACACGAATGGCGATTCGCCCCTCACCGAAGACAGGAACATCGGCAAATAAAGATTCTTCGCCGGGAACCGAAGGTTGAATGATCTTCAGTTGCGTCAGCAGATCGGGAGTGAGCGGGAAGAACCTGGGAACGGGCAATTCGGCAAGGGGCTTGTTCGATTTCAGGTGTTCGAGCATCGCCTGTCTTGTCGCCGGCTTCTTTTTCGGTTCCTGCCTGGCACGGAACGGCCCGCTGCCCGAAAAAACAACCGCCAGCAACAAATGTTCGGGACAGGCTCCCAAGTCGCCCGTATCGTAATCGGCTTCGAGGCTGCCGGGTTTAAGCTTGAGCTTGGAAGGATTCAACCGGTGCAGATGAACGTCAGTAATCCATTTGCTGTATCCGACGGATACAGGAACGCCGCCGGCCGACTGTGCTGAGTCGTTTGCCCCGGGTACAGATGACGTCTGGCCCCCGGCCTCTCCGAGCGTCTGAATCGTCGTCGGGAGGGGGACGAAAAACAGGGCTTTGCAGTTGGGGCATCGGCCTGTACGGCCCCGGTGTTTCTCGTGAACCTGAATGCGATGCCCCATTGGGCAGTAGACCAGAAAGTGGTCGCCAGAGGCAGCGGTCACTGCGGTGCGGCGATGACGACGACGCCCAGACTTGGCTCGCTTCGCGGCCTCTCGTTGTTCGGCGAGGGCGGCGTCGAGCAGAATATCCCCTCCGGTTTCGACGGAATGCGGCACCTCGGGGAGTGGCGCCACATTGCTCTGGGCTGACGGCACGTCTGTTGGCGACGTTTCGACTGCGGCGGACTCTACGGGTGCAGAAGCGGTCTGCGTCGGTGCGACGACGGGTTCTGCCGGGGCCTGGCTGGGCTCGTTTGTAGCACCGTACCCGACCGCGCCTGTACCGTCGCCTAATTCAAAGTCGTCTTCGTCGCTCGATTCGGCCGAGCGCCGATTGCGCACCTGCCCCTCGTCGAGGTCGCGCATGTTGGCATCAATGAGATCAACCTCTGGCTCGAGATCGAAATCGGCGTCGTCAGCGACTTCGGCAAAGCTGGATGTCGCAGGGTTCGCAGGGCGTGTCTGAAAATAGCTCGTGCTGCCGAACCCCGCCCCTCCCCCCACCAAACCGCCCGAAGACCCACCAGGGGTGAAAATGCGGTTGGCTTGCTGCGCCATCGCCGCAGCTTCCACCTCGGGACTCATATACGTGCCGCAATCGCGACAACGGAGAACCCCACGTGGAACATTCATCCCACATCGAGGACAACTGGCCTCGGCGGGCGCCGTAGCGCTGCGAGTCGAGTTTTGCCGGGGTTCAATGGCCGGAAGTTGTTTTCCACAACCCGAACAGACCGACTCATCGCCCATCACCACAGCACCGCAGGCGGGGCATTCCTTGATTAAAACTTCCATTTACCGGATCTCCAGCACTTCGACATCAAAAATAAGCATGGAATTAGGAGGAATCTTATCGCGACGCTTTTCGCCATACGCCAGTTGGGGAGGAATAATGAGTTTGCGCCGACCACCAACTTTCATTCCGGGAATTCCTTCACGCCAGCCAACGATGACGTCATCGAGAGATTCGATCGTCGGCTTTGACTCGGTGGTTTCCCGGCTGGAAGCGAACCTTCTTCCGTTGGTCAGTCTTCCCGTGTAATGCACCACCACTGTCGCCCCTGTCGGAACAACCGGTCCTGACCCAACGACCAGATCGACGTAACTGACTCCCGATTTTGTTGTTGCCGTGAGGTCTTTAATCGACAGATGACGGAAATCGACCCGTGACTCATGACTCTGAAGAGCAATGGACCCGATCTCGGGCCGGTCGGCCAGGGCCGGATGGCCCCCTTCGCCCTTCGTCACCCGATCGACCGACAAGTCGTTAATCACTTCTCCGTTCAGAATAACTTTCACCTGTGGACCCCTGCAGGTGATTTCGTACGTATTCCACTCCCCTGGAGGTTTGGCCGCTCCCCGTTTGGCGGCCACCTGGTAATAGATGCCGCCCGTGTATTGGGCAGGGACGAGATCTTTATATTGCTCGTCGTCGTCGTCGAGGATCTGGATCTCCATGCCGGCGTGCGCCGGGTTACCCGACGCGGGAATGCGCAACCCCACCCCACTGTTGCCTCCGCGGGGGAGGCGATATTCGAGCTTCAGGACGAAATCACTGTAGAGTGTCGAGGTGCGCAGCCAGCCACCTCCGGCAGCGACGCAACTGAGCAGTTCTCCGTCGGCCTGCCAGGCATCGAGCTTGCCATCCGCGACTTCCCATCCGGAAAGATCAACGCCGTTGTACAGGGGCACGAAGTCTTTGCCGGGAGTTGCCGGCGCGGGAGGTTTCTGAGCGACACCAGCCACGGCTAGAAATGATAGCGCAGCGATGAACCACGCCACGTAACGCGCCACAAATAATTCTCCCGGATGCCTGGGGAAGAGATTGAATGGTCTTATCGTATCACAGAAACGCAGTAATTCCAGCAGAAAGCCGTCCGCGCATTGCTGTTTTGCCGGAACGCACCCCTTGACCAGCTGCGACCATCCCGATGAGCCCGGTGGTGCCTCATGGGCAAATTCGGTGGCTATTTCTGAAGCTCGGAGTCAACCTTTGGCAACTTTGCCTTTGATTCTTCAGGCTTGGCCGGTTTCTCAATTTTCTCGATTTTTCCCCACAAATGACCGCCGATTTTGCCGTGCTGCCATGTGCCAGCGTAGCGTTCGCCGTAAATCATCACCCGCGAAGTAAACGTCCCCAGCCCAGGGATGTTGAGGTTTGTCAGCGTAATGACGGGCGTGTCGCCGGCCCATTTCACTTGCAGCTTCAAAGGAAATTCTGCGTCGGTATTGCCGAATTGGATGCGAGTCGTAAAGAGCCAATAATCTTCCGTATCTGCCGCCTTTGAGACGCGCGCGATCGTGTATTTTTCCATTTGTGCCGGCTTCTCCTCCCCGACCGTCGTGATGCTGTAACTTCCGGAAAAAACCACTCCCGAAAGGCTTTCTGCGAACTTCTTCTCAAGGGCCGCCTGGTCACGCGGCGCGGCGCCTGCTTGGGCCTCATGTTTGGGGGCCGCCGATTTCGGCTCATCGGCCGCGCGGCTTCCCGTTACCACGAGCCCCAAAACGACAACCACCAGCAAGATCAATGGCGACCGCGACATCGTTACTCTCCAAAAGCGGAATAAGTGAAGCAGGACAACCCCGGCAGGAATCCTCCTCACCGCCGATCCGGGCCGATCCACGTTCCTATCTGCGAAGGATTTGTGATTCGATTCTTCCATGCCGGCGCGGCGGATTCAAGCACACCGGCAAGATCGATCTGTTCAGCCTGCGATCAATGACGACTGGCGTCGAACGGTTAGCCCGATCTGTACCTGCCAATCCCCCTGAATTCGTCAGAATTTGCGACATCAACTGTCGTCGTGCCAGATCACTGACGAGAGTATCGCGAAGAACTCTGTTTAGCACATTTTCATCCAAATGAACGATCCTGAATGAGTCGGATGATTCATTGAAGGTGTGAATCTTCCGCCCCGTTACCAGACCGCGCGGAATTTTGCGGACTGCCGACTGACAGTTGCCGATCTTTATTTCTGCCAGACCGATGGGCCATCACCGTCAGGATTAGCCGGAACAATCCTGGCGAGCCCACGGATAAAATTTGATACGCGAGAGAAAGACCCAGAATCGGACAAACCTGCCCAGCCATTCCGTCGGAGGCGCCAAAACAAAGTATCGGAGGCCCGGATCACCAAACGGACCGTGCGCACACGGCCGGATCCACGCCTTTCTCGAAGTGAACTCCACCGTCGCAATCAGGCATTTGTTCGATTGAGCAACTGCGGCTGTTCCTCCAAAGGAACACGCCGCAGTTGCCATTTGTGGAGGCCCGAGAATCAATCATCACGGCTAAAATCTGACAAATCCAGATCAGACCGTTCGACATCCGTCGCCTGAAAGGCCGTCAGTGCCTGCCGGGCCGCCTCGGCGACCGACAGAACATGTAGATTTTCGCCCATCGGATCCAGCGGTGATTCAATGTGCCAACGCCGAATTCGGATCCTGTTAGGCACGATATTCCGAGGATCATCGACCAAATCGCGAAGGGCGGGAACGACCGACTTCGCATCAACCCCGATCTCCTTCATGGCCAGAATCGCCGCCGTGACGACCTTGGGATTATCATCGGCGAGTCGTTGTGTCAGCGGCTCGATTGCTGCCCGCCGGTTACCGGAACCCCCTGCGATCGCCAGGGCCGACACGAGCCGCACCTCGTCGAATTCGTCATCCAGCGAACGCATAAAATCAGGGAGCAGCTGGCCCGTCTGATCGAGCACGGCCAGTGCCGCCAGCGCTGCAACCCGAGCACGGGCACTGCCGTTCGTCAATTGTCGGCGAAGTGCGCCAATAACCGGCTCTGAAGCGTCGCCGATACGGCCCAAGGCCGTAGCCACTTGTTCAAACGGGGGAATATAGACGCCGTTTGTGTTACGCAATTGTTGTTCTGGCTCGGGTTGTCGCATGATATCGAGGAACATGGGCAATGCGCTGCGGGATTCAGGTCCGATTTTTCCCAGGGCCTCTACGACCACTGCGTCCCTGACCCAATCGGTTCTTCCACCGCTCAATAACGAAACCAATACGGGCACGGCGGCGGCCGCGTCCGGGCCGATATTCCCCAGCGCTTCCACCGAATAGAATGCGACCCAACCCACTGGGTTTTGAGCCAGCCGCGTGAGGAGCGGGACCGCATCCCGCGCATGGGGACCAAATCCATAAAGGGCGTACAGGGCCGACGGTCTGATCGACTTCTCATCCTGTTCGATCCCGCCGATCAGTCGCAAAACGTCACACCGGGCAGCTTCCGGATTGGCCCGCGCCAGAAGTCGAGCCGCTGCACGGCTGATTTCAAGTGCATTGTCTGCGACATGCGGCGTGACGATGCGAGCCACATCCTGTGGGTCGCCCCCAATCTCCAGCAATGTCGTCGCGATATGCAATTGCTCGCTGGCCGACCCGTTTTCGACCCGCCGCAAGAGTCGCGGTACGACAGGTTGCGCCGCGATTTTTAGTGAGGTCAGCGCCTCCAACAGCAAATGAAACTCCGAATCCACGACGCGTTCGACGAGCAACTCCAGTTCGGGAAGGACCTGCGAGGCATTCGCATCCAATAAGGGGACAGCTTGCAGCGCTGACCGGACAATTCTGAGATCCTGGTCGCGCAACCATTCGCGGACTTCATCCAACTGGCACGCACCCCGGGCAGCAACGCCCGCAATGGCATCGGCACGCACATCCAGATCGGGATCGGTAATCAGACCGCGCAGTGTTTCTGCGACTAGCGGGTCATCGCACCGCCAATCGGCTTTGTCGAGGATCTGCACGACCAGTCTTCTCGCTGCCGCGACATTGCTGCTGGCCAGCGGTATCACTGATCGGACGATCGCAGCATTGGGGGGTTGCAGTCGCGTTGCCGCCAGCTCACGTATTTCCGGGTCGGCATCGGCCAGGAAGCGGGCGGCCGTCACAATGGCTTCATCATCATTTCGGCGAATCTGCATGAATGCCGACAGCGCATTCATGCGGATCTGCGAATCCTCATCGGAAAGCCGTTCCCGAATCGCTTCGATTGCCGCTTCGCCGGCCTTTGGACCAATCCGCTGGAGGCCAAGCAACGCCAGACGACGAATTTTCAAGTCGCCTCCAGACAACAGGGCGAGAAGTTCCGGAACGGCTTCCGGACCACGTTTGGCGAGCCGTTCGATCAACTCCAGATTCTCAGTCGCCTTGCCCCGCCGCGGCCGGCTTTCAGCCAATTGAGCGCGCTCCCGAACTTCCGACCATAAGAGCAGTCCACCCCCAACCGCCGCGGCCATTACGAGCACTTGCCAAAAACTCGGCCAGGGCACACCGCGTGATTTTCGGAGCTTGGACATGAAGCGTATTATCCCACTTCTTGATCCCACGCTGCAACTATTTTAAGTGATCGGCGAACATCCTCAGGAGCGCGGCCGAGTTGGCTGAGAAGCCGGTTTCGCAATCGCGTGGCGTGCTTCCCGCGACGCGTCACAGAAGATCCTGTTCAAAATGTGTGGCATCGCGGTATCGGAATTGTCCAACAAATCGATGCCGCAGAACGCGGGAATTGTGCCGTGGCGGACGGCGTCTGAAAAAACTCGCGACTGTCGCGGATTTGCGTTTGGTCGAATGACTGTGGCTGAGAAGTCATCGCGTTTATGTTTCCGATGGGAATCGGCGAGCAGCCGCAACCGTCGCCCGGAATGAAATGCACCTCAGAAGCAAGCCGGCTGAGATCGATTCAAATCCGAAAAATCATTCGATTGCAACTCCATAGCTTGGCCGGTTGTCGACAAAATTGCAATTTAGCGGGCGGTCCAATTATTCTTTTGGATGAGCCTGCCCGCGTCACCCGCGGCTAAGGTCGATTGGGTTCTGGCCAAAAACCAGCCTGAATCCTGTGGGTCGATTTTCGGCGGCACGTCCCATATTCCAGCGCGGCAGATTGCCTGTTCGACGGCGTTTGCGATGGCGCCCTCTAATCACTTATTCTTCCTCGCCTGCCTCGTCAACTTCAACTTCCGTCTCGACGGCCGTCATTGGCACGGGGCGCCCCGTCATTTCAAAGAGGAACCGAGAGGGGACTGTCGGCCGCGGTTTGCCCCATTTTTTGCGACTGCAAGCCCGCGTCAGCGTCAGGTGGTCGCGGGCCCGGGTGATGCCTACATAGCAAAGCCGGCGTTCTTCGGGAATTGTCGCCTCGGCTTCGTCGATGGCGCGGCGATGGGGTAACAACCCCTCTTCCATTCCGACCAGAAATACACGTGGAAACTCGAGCCCCTTCGCACTGTGCAGCGTCATCAGCTTCACCCCCCGTTTTGACAGTTGATCATCCTTGTCGTTCTCTTCGTCACGCCCCGTGAGAGCTGTGTCTTCGAGAAAACCTGCCAGCGTCGGGTCGGCCGTGCGGACCTCGTACTGAGCCACCGCGTTAATCAGCTCGCCCAGCGATTCGATGCGCTGGTCCTGTTCGGTGGCATCGTCATACTGCTTTCTGATGTCACCTTCGTAGTCAATCTCGGCAATCAATTCCTTCAGCAAGCGGCTCAGTTGTCGCGGGTTTTCGACGAACCGGTCGCGGAATCGCTGAATCAATTGTCGGAATGGACCCAGTGCGGCTTTGGCCGCGGGTGGGAACTCCGGGTCAGCAAGAATTTCGGGAAGAATGCTCCAGACCCGGCTGCCGTCTTTGACGGCTCGCGCAATCAGCTTTTCGACCGTACCGGCGCCGATCCCACGGGCCGGCACATTGATGATCCGCAGGAGAGAGATTTCATCCTCGGGGCGGGCCAACACCTTCAAGTACGCGAGCATGTCGCGAATTTCACGACGATCAAAAAAGCTCATGCTTCCGAGGAGCACATAGGGGAGTTTCGCACGGCGCAGCTCGGTTTCGAAAAGCCGCGGTTGCTCGTTCGTGCGAAAGAGGATGGCCACATCTCCCGGCTCGACATTCTTCGATTTGATAATCCAGCTGATCTCGCGGACGACCTCGACCGCCTCAGCTTCCTCATCCGCGTACTCGTAAATTCGAACGCTATTGGGCCCCGTTTTATGCGCCACGAGTTTCTTATCGTGGCGGTCGCGATTGTGGCAGACCAGGCGGTTTGCCATTTCAAGAATCTTGTCGGTGCAGCGGTAATTGTCTTCCAGACGAATGATTTTTGTACCCGGAAAAATATGTGGAAATTCAAGAATGTGCCGAACTTCGGCCCCGCGCCAGCCGTAAATCGACTGGTCGTCGTCTCCCACGACGGCAATGTTCTTGTGGGGGCGCACCAGCGCCTCGACGATCGCGAACTGCATGCCGTTCGTATCCTGGTATTCGTCGATCTGGACATGCGAAAAACGCTTCTGATGGCGGGCCAGAACGTCGGGAAATTTCTCGAAGAGCTCTTGTGTCAGGAACAAAAGGTCGTCGAAATCGACTGACGCTGCCGTTTTGAGATTTTGCTGGTACTTGCGAAAGGCGGTCGCCGCCAGGAATTCGCGGTCGTTTTCAGCCGCCTCGCGGGCATCTTCGGGGTGAATTCCCGCGGTTTTCCAGCGGCTGATGATGGCCAAAAGATCGCCCGGCTTGAGCGACTTTTCACCCACACGAATATCACGCAGGGCCGTGCGGGCCATCGATTCCTGGTCGCCCCGATCACAAATTGCAAATTCGGCCGGATACCCCAAGGCCGTGATTTCCTGCCGAAGGATTCGCACACAGAGTGAGTGAAACGTACAGACGAGGGGCTTCTTGCGCAGCGATTTACCGAGCAGTTTAGAGGCCCGTTCCTGCATTTCGCGGGCCGCCTTGTTCGTGAATGTGACAGACAGAATCTTATCGGGGGCAACATTGTGGCTGATCAGTTCGGCCATTCGGTACGTAATTACGCGAGTCTTGCCCGAGCCGGCACCGGCGAGAATCAGGAGCGGTCCGGACAGTGTCTGCACGGCTTCCCGCTGGGGCGCATTGAGTTCTGCCAGTCGGTCCATATAATCAGGCGGCTGATATGCGAGTGCGGCTCGGCGAGAAAATGACAGTAAGAACGTGGCATGGCGCGGGCCGTGAGAAGTATATAGGTTCGCGGTTTCAAAGATTGCAAGCGGGGCACGGAGGAAACCAGGGATGAAACGAGTGCTGGCGCTGATTCTGGCCGGGGGTAAGGGAGTACGGCTCGAGCCGCTGACGCGTGATCGGGCGAAGCCTGCAGTCCCCTTCGGAGGCGTATATCGCATTATCGACTTTACGCTCTCGAACTGCATCAACAGCGGGCTGCGACGAATGCTGGTGCTCACACAGTACAAGGCCGCCAGCCTCGATCGACACATTCAGCTGGGCTGGAGATTCTTGTGTCGCGAGCTCGACGAGTTCGTCGACATTCTTCCCCCGCAACAACGCATCGACGAGCACTGGTACCAGGGAACGGCCGACGCCGTCTACCAGAACATTTACAGCATCGAGCGGAGCGACCCCGATTACGTCGTGATCCTCTCGGGTGATCACATTTATAAGATGGATTATTCTGAACTGATCCGCGACCACATGCATGCCGAGGCTGATGTCACAATCGGCTGCATTCCCGTCCCCCTTGCGGAAGGCGATCAGTTCGGCGTAATGGGCATCGACTCTCAGAATCGCGTGACCGATTTCGTCGAGAAGCCGAAGCATCCCGATCCGATGCCGGGCGACCCCACCCGGTGCCTGGCGTCCATGGGAATCTATGTCTTCAATGCCAACTTCCTGTACGAGCAGCTGTGTCGCGATGCGACGCAGCCCGACAGTCAGCACGACTTCGGCAAGAATATCATTCCATCGCTCTTGGGTTCACACCTTGTGCGCGCCTTCCCATTTCACGACAAGAACACCGGCAACAGTCGCTATTGGCGCGACGTAGGGACGCTCGACGCCTATTACGAAGCCAATATGGATCTTATCGCTGTGCATCCCGAGTTGAACCTGTACGATGACACATGGCCGATCCGCACATACCAGCAGCAGTCTCCCCCGCCCAAGTTTGTGTTCGCCGACACGTCCGGCCCCAATCCGCGCGTGGGCCAGGCGCACGACAGCATGATCTGTTCGGGTGGCATCATCTCGGGTGGGCAGGTGCGCCGCAGCGTTCTTTCGCCGAATGTGCGAGTCAACAGCTGGGCCACGGTCGAAGACTCGATACTGTTCGATGGCGTCGACATCGGCCGGCATACGCGCATCCGTCGGGCGATCATCGACAAAGGGGTGCAGGTTCCCGAGAGAACAGAAATCGGTTACGATCTCGAACAAGATCGAGCGCGAGGCTTCACAGTGACCGAATCGGGAATCGTGGTGATCGCCAAGTCAGACTCGTTTGACACCGGCGATTCCTCTGACGACTGGCGGTCGAGCCTGAAATTTCGGAACTGAGTGCGCTCATATTAAAACGAGCGAATTGGCAAGCAGTGGAATTCGAATCGCCACCTTTCCAGAGATCATCGACGGTCCACAGATCATCGACGGTCCACAGATCATCAACGATTTCTACGGTGACCAACAGCCAATCCTGTACGAGACCTTTGGCAGCGAAGTGAATTCGTCAAA
>JAYTRB010000246.1:0-4016 GCA_043746425.1 Planctomycetia bacterium | reverse complement strand
CGCAGAACAGTGAATAAGGCAAACAGCATGCCGCCGGCGCACCAGTCGAGGTTTTCTCCAGAATTCGGCCTTCTGGGACGTCGCTTGACCGTCAGACGGCCGTTCTGGCCTAAAAGGAACCAGCAAGCCAATAGACCGACGACCCCATATTCAACGACCGCGTTAAGAATGGAGGTGCCCCTAGTCAGGGGCCTGTGACGAAGAGCTGCGCAGTCGCCGAGATGCTGCATGCTCTCACAAAACCTCGATTGCATGGGATACTGCCGCAAGTCCAGGCCGCCAGACAAGCACATTCGTCTGCCGGTCGGAGGCCGCGCGTACAATCGAATTTGACTGAGAGAAGTGACTGTCCTTTCTCGCTAAGATCGCCAAAAAATTGGATTACAAACGACTTGAAGTTCCATCGCAGGGTCGCCGCACTACTTCCGTAGTGACAAATTTCAAGTTGAGCGAAGCTGTGTGGAATGGCACGAAAGATGCTGAAGGCTCTTTCATGAGGTTGCTGCGTTATGAATCAGGCGGCTGGCGACAAAACCTATTCGTTCCGGCATCCTAAGATCGGGTCCGCGAATTCGCAATTTGCTGTACTCGCAAATGCGGTCGTCACAACTTGTGGATTAACTCAATTCCGGGAGACGTATCATGGAAGTCTTGGCAACCGCACCGGTGCTCGCTGCCGTCGGCTATTCAATCGTGTATATGCTTCTGGGCGGAGGCGTCTTCGGCGCAGTCGTGATTTTCTTCGTGGCAAAGATGTTGGGTAAGTAGACTTGCAGTGCGATTCGCCCTGGAACCAATCGGGGTGTCCAGACGACCGAATGTTCAAAATCTTTCGACCGGCATATTAAACCCCTTTTCCTCAGGAGACCGCGATTATGAGACGTTTCATTGCATTGCCGCTGTTGCTTTCAGTGCTCTCGCTCGGCTTGCCTGGCTGTGCCGAAAAAGAAACAGCGAAGAAGGAGACAACCGTTTCTACCCCCGGTGGCAAGACGACGATTACGCAAGAGACCGAGGTAAAAAAGACGGGAAAGAACCCTCCTTCCGAAACGCCGTGACCCTCATTTTTTGATGAGGCGAATGGATTTCTCCTCGACACCCTGCCGGAGGAATCGGCACTAGATGCAGAGGAAACCTCAAATGCTGGGCACCATTTTGCTCGTGATCCTGATTCTGATGCTTCTGGGCACGTTGCCGGCTTGGCCGCACAGTCGGGGCTGGGGATATTACCCAAGTGGAGGGTTGGGGCTGATCGTGATCATCGTCATTCTGCTGATTTTCATGGAGCGGATCTGATGGCGCGGTGGGTCTTCGATGTCATGGTCCAATGCCAAAACTGAAAGGGCCTTATATGGCTAACCGTACGTCTTCAGCAGCCGAAAAAATCACTTCTGCTGAGCTCATTGCTCTTTTGAACGAAGACCTGGCGCGAGAATATCAGGCCGTGATTGCCTATGTCGTGTATTCCAAGGTCATCAAAGGCGCTCAGTACATGAACATCGCGGCGGAGCTTGAAGAGCATGCTGCCGAAGAGCTGGAGCATGCGCTGACGATTGCCGAACAGATCGATTACCTGGGAGGCATGCCGCAGGTCGTCCCGAAGCCCGTCAAGACTTCGGAAAGCGCAGAGGAGATGCTGCGCTTTGATCTGGACAATGAGAACGAAACCATTCGCAATTACCGTCAGCGCGTTCGCCAATGCGAAGCGCTTGGCGAATATGCGATCGCCGAACAGATCCGCGACATTCTCGTGGAGGAGCAGGATCACCAGATTTCGCTGGCAACGGCGCTTGGCATCGACGTTCCGAAGATGCCTGCTCCCGATGTGTAAGTAACTTCCGGATAAGCATCGGCGCACGGGGAGCATCGGCGCACGGGGCGAAGATTATCGCATATTCTCAAAAGTCGTCACTGAACGTCGGTGATCGCATCGATAACGCATTTCGCGCGATAGCGCTGGAAGGGGCGAATTATGCTCTGGACAATCTTCGTGATTCTGCTCGTCCTGTGGCTGCTGGGCATTGTCAGTTCGTACACTTTGGGCGGCTTCATTCATATTCTGCTTGTAATTGCAGTCGTCGTGCTGTTGATTCGCATTATTCAAGGGCGGCCACCGGTCTAAATCGGGCGTGACATGCAACTCGCGTCAAATCATTTCGTGCGCACGAGGCTTGGCTCAAGGTTGCGCACGATCATGGCGCCGAACAGCACGACGGCGCTGGCATAATACATCCACAGCATCACGGCTAAAAAGGATCCGACGATCCCGTAAGCGGTGTATTTGTCCGAAATGACGAAGGCTTCGAGCAGGCGCTGGCCGATCTGCCAGACGCTCGCCGCCAGCATGCCCCCGATGACGGCCGTGCGCAATCGCACGGGCACTTTCGGCATGGCTCTATACAGCCCAGTTAAAAGAATCCCATTGAGGCCCCAGGTGACGATGACCTGAATGCCTTTCCATAACAATGGACTGGAACTCCAGTGCATGACAAATGCCTGAAGACTGGCCAGAACGACATTTACCAGAAACAAAGTTCCCAGAAGCGCTGCCAGTCCCAGGAGCACGAGGAAGGCCGATAATCGCTCGTGCAGGGTCGTGCGGAGAGCACCCCAGATTCCCTTCGACTTGACGCTGGCCACGGCCCAGATCCGATCAAAACTCGTGTCAAGCTGCACAAACAGAGTGATGGCCGTCACAAACAAAGACAAGACACCGAGCGGGCCGGCGACGACGGCGCTCGACTTGATGCCGGCGAGCAACAGCTCTAATTGTTTCCCCAGCCACGGGCTCATATCATCTGCAACCGCCAGTACCAGTTTATTCTGCTGGTCTTCGAACCCGGGAGAGACATAGCTCCAATAGCCGACTCCCGAAATGATGAGGAGGCAAAAGGGAAACAGTGAAAGCGCTCCGTAATAGGCCAGCGCGGCGCTCAATGTCCAGCCATCCGTGCGCGACCAGTCACCGACCGCCCGGGAAAGCGTTGACGATAACGTTGTGCCGAAGCCGTTGGTCATAGGGTGCTTCCTCTGGAGGCATATAAAGCAAGCGGCGTGCCGGAATGAGAAATGCATCGACCTCTCGGCCGCGGATCACATCCCGATTGAATGCCTGGCTTGCATCGCAAACTGTGAGCCCAATGTCAACGACGAATTCCGCCATTTAAAGAATTCCGCCATTTAAAGAGGAATCTATGGCAACGCGATTGTCCGTGGGGATTCGAGTGATTGCCGTGTTTGAAGCCGCGAAAGCCGCGCTGGTACTGCTCGCAGGGTTTGGCCTTGCGGCACTTGTTCATCGCGACTTGCCTGCCGTCGCGGCCGACCTGGTGACTCGGCTGCACCTGAATCCGGCCAAGCACTATCCGCAGATCTTCATTTGTGCCGCAGGCCGATTGACCGACTGGCACTTATGGTTGCTGGCTGCTCTGGCCCTGGCGTATTCCGCCCTGCGTTCAATTGAGGCCTATGGGCTGTGGTACGGGCGTCCTTGGGCCGAGTGGATTGCCCTTCTGAGCGCGGGCCTTTACCTCCCCGTCGAAATATTTGAACTGACACGTGCGGTTACCGTGATCCGAATCGCCGCACTGATCATCAATCTGGGAGTCTTGCTTTTTATGGCTAGCACGCTACGCCGGGGACGTGGGACGCAGATTTCGTCTTGAATTGTCAATCGGGGCGACGACCAAGACCAAGGCACATAGTACCGCCGATCGGCATTCCCGCGAAATACTCGCCGCCATGCAGACTGTGCTGGATGAAACCAGCCTGACCAAACTGCTGCCAGGTATCGGTAGCTGCTGAGCGTCGGTCTCTGAGGTGCAGCAAACTGGCGATCGTTGAAAGTCGCCACGGGCGTCAAGCTGGCGGCCATTTCCCCGGTCAAGCTAGTAGGAATAGGCGCCCTTCTGCCATCGGGTGCCATTTGGCACGGTGGTTGCAGCTAAATGCTTTTCAGATTACACAGATCCGGGCGTAAACTCGGCATTTCGGCAGCTTGTGAATTCAAACAATTT
>JAYTRB010000245.1:0-5520 GCA_043746425.1 Planctomycetia bacterium | reverse complement strand
AAGCCTTTCGAGGAATCTCAATTACTTGAATTCAATTGCCGGGCGATCATGGCGATGGTATCGCCGCTGGCCGTCGAGTGTCAAACGTGCTTTTGCAATTCAAAGTACAAATGCCCGGCCTGCGGCAAAATCAATTGTTCCATTCCCAGGCGTACAGCCTTCGTCGAGCCAGGAAGACAAAAAACGACCCGGCCACTGGCGATGCCACCCACGGCGCGACTGAGCATGGCTGCGGGGCCGATCTCTTGGTACGACAGCATCCGGAACAATTCACCGAATCCATCGAGTCGCTTGTCGAGCATTCCCACGACGGTTTCATAGGCGTTATCGCGGGCCGAGATGCCGGTGCCCCCATTGGTGACGATGACGGCCACGTCGCGAGCGGCAAGGGCTGCCTGCATCTCGTCGCGAATCTGCTGCGGGTCGTCTTTGACCAGCGCGTAACGGACGACTTTATGTCCGGCCAGCGCGACCGCCTCGCGGATCAACTGCCCGCTGGTGTCGGTCTCGCGAGTTCTCGAATCCGAGAGCGTGAGAACGGCAAACCCCAACGCGCCGTACTTCGCGCCCGAGGCCTGATGCTGTTCGAAACTGGGAGGTGGTTGTTCCATAAATGTTCAGGAAAAAAGGTTCATGTCGAGTTCGATTTGCAGAGGTCGACCGAATTATTCATGTTCGAACAGGGTTTGTCGAGCGAGCGCTCGCCGGGCCGGCTCATCGCTGACTGCCACGAGACTTGTTTTTCCGGCGAGGTTTTGGAAACTCAAAGCAGGAAGAACAGCGAACAACCTGACCGGAGAACGAGTCATGCCAGACAATACGCATAAAGTCGCCCTCGTCACCGGCTCGGCCACGGGAATCGGCCGGGCCTGCGCGCGGCGATTTGCCGAGAATGGATTTCACGTTGTCGTGAATTTTTCGCGGAGCGAGGCCGAGGCCCAGGAGACGCTCATGTTGGTCGAAGCCTGTCACGTTCGCGGGCTGCTTGTCCAATGCGACGTGGGAAGTGATGCGGCTGTGCGCGACATGCTGCACACAATCGAACGCGAATTCGGGCGACTGGACGTTCTCGTCAATAATGCCGGAACAACCTGGTTTATCGATCATAAGAACCTGGAGGAAATGACCGAAGAAAAGTGGGACCGCATCCTGCAGGTCAATCTGAAGGGGCCGTTTTTTTGCGTTCGCGCGGCAGTTCCCCTGCTGCGAAAATCGGGAGGGGGCGCCGTGGTCAACGTCAGCTCGGTAGCGGGCATTGCCGGAGAAGGCTCGTCAATTGCCTATGCTGCGAGCAAGGGGGCGCTCAATACGATGACCAAATCGCTGGCCCGCGCGCTGGCGCCCGAGATTCGAGTGAATGCCGTCTGTCCGGGGCCGGTCGACACGCGCTGGCTGCGCTCGGTGATGTCTCAAGAAGAACTCGACAAGCGGACGGCGCACTTTCCCATGCAGCGTGCAGCGCTTCCGGCAGACATTGCCGAGGCGGTCTATTATCTAGCCACCAGTACGTCGCTGACCACCGGTCAGTGCCTGGTGGTCGATGGCGGAAGAACGATGTGAAACGCATTACGAAAATGAAGAGATCTCATTAATGGATGAGATCTGAATTCCCAAGATGGGTTCGGGCGCGGTGGAATTCGTCCCTGAGAAAAGCCTTTTTCGTGTCGCTCGCGGCTTTCTTAGAACAACCAATAGCAACTGCGAAAGGCGCGAATATTGAGGTTCATTGCCTCGCAGGCTATTCCTCACTCTCGACGCTGGCCTGATTGTTTTCAACCTTTTTTCTTCCGCGCAGTCGCGCGACGCGCGAGAGGGCCATCAGCGGGAAATAAATGCAGTACAGGTGATAGCGCAGGTAGAACACGCGCGGGAAGCCCGTGCCGGTGAACTCTTCTTCGTCCCAGCCTCCGTCGTCACGCTGCATGTCGAGCAGAAACTGCACGCCCGATTCGACGGCGGCCGAATCGGCTTCACCGGCGGCACACAGTCCCAGAATTGCCCAGGCCGTCTGCGAAGCGGTTGGCTTTCCCTGCCCGCGCAAACGGGGGTCATCGTAACTGGCCGGCGATTCTCCCCATCCGCCGCTTTCGTGCTGATGCATCTTGAGCCAGGCGACTGCCCGCCTGATCCGCGGGTCGGAAGCCGGCACATTGACGGCGGTCAGCCCCACCAAAGTCTGCCACGTTCCGTAAATGTAGTTCACTCCCCACCGCCCGAACCAGCAATGATCGGGCTCCTGGTTCTTCCACAGAAAATCGAGCGCCCGCCGCGTCAGCGGATGCTCATGTCGCAGGCCCAGGCCGGCCAGCATTTCGAGGACGCGTGCCGTCAGATCGGCCGTACTGGGGTCGATCATGGCATTATGGTCGGCGAACGGAACCCGGGTGAAGATTTCGCGGTCATTGTCGCGGTCGAAGGCTCCCCAACCGCCATCGCGGTTTTGCATGCCCACAATCCAACGCGCACCGCGTGAGATGGCCCCCAGCAGCGGGCGCAGCGTCTCAATTTCGGCGACGGCTTCGCTGGCGACGGCGCCAGACTGCGAGAAAACGGTCGAGACTTCGATGCCGCGGTCTGAACCCGGAAGGCCGTCGGCCATGACGTACTCGGCCTGCCAGCGCGATAAATCGGTCGCTGAGAGCGTTCGCGCCAGGGCGATGACCACCATGGCCGTGTCGTCGACGTCAGGATAAAAGCGATTATTGAATTCGAAAAACCAGCCGCCTGGCTGCTTGTTCCGGCTGCGAACCGTCCAGTCGCCGGTCGTTTTGACCTCCTTCGAGAGCAGCCAATCGACCGCGCTGCGAATGGCCGGTGACTCGGCGGGAAGCCCCGAATCGCAGAGGGCAATCGTGGCAATTGCCGTATCCCATACAGGAGACCGGCATGGCTCAAGACGAATCGTGTCGTCTTCGTGGATCGAAAGTTTTTCGAGTTCTTCCAGGGCGGCGCGCACCAGTGGCGAGTCGTCGTTGTGGCCCAGGCATTTGAGCGCCACCACACTCCAGATGATCGGCGGAAAAATGGCTCCCAGTCCGTCGCTGTCGGGAAATCTTGCCAGCATCCAGTCGGCGGCGCGCTTGATTGCGCGCTGCCGCAATGGTTTCAGCCCCAGGCGCTCGGCAAACTTGATCGCCCGATCGACGCCGCGAAAGAACCAGTCCCAGTTGAACCACGTTGGTTTTTTCAGCGAGTCGACGACGGCCGAGGCGCCCATTGTCGCTGGCAAGTCTTCAGGAGATGCCAGAAAGAGCTCGCGGATGTTGTTCTCTTCCGGAAGCTGATGCTGTGGACGAAACGCCCAAAGCAACGAGAGAGGCACAAGAATCGTGCGCGACCAAGCCGACATTTCGTGAATATTGAACGGGCACCAGTCGGGAATGAGCATGATTTCGGGAGGAACGGCCGGGCATTTGTCATAGGCAATGACGCCTAGAAGTGCCAGGTAATAGCGCGTGAAACTGTTGACCCGCTCGGCCCCGCCAGCCGCTCGAATTGCCGATCGCGCCCGGACCATATATTCGGCATCGGGCGAATGGCCGGTGAGTTTGAGTGCCCAATACGCCTTGACTGAAGCGCTGACTTCCAGCGGCCCGCGCGGGTAGATTGCCCAGCCTCCGCCGACGAGCTGTTTTTTCAGGATGTAGCTGGCGACCCGCCCGGCGACAAGCGAACTGGCCTGCCCCAGGTACGCGAGCAGCAGAATGTATTCAGATTCAAGAATCGTATCGCCTTCGAGTTCGCCGACCCAGTACCCCTCGGGGGCCTGCCGCGAAAGCAGGTAGTCGCGCGTGCGCTCAATGGCGGCCAAAAGCCGGGCTGAGCGCGGGGGAGTTTCATCGAGTGTTGAAGCGCTCTGTCCCGACCAGGCGCCGGTAGCCGCCGAATGTGGTCCATCGAAGCGAAACCGTTGCTCACCCAGCCAGCCCGAACCCATGCCAGAATCCCCATCCTGTTGGAGTAAAAACCTGCATCCGTGCGAGGGCGTGGATGGTACGCAGATGTCGAATTCGCTGCAACGCCAATGTCGTATTGATGGAAACAGAGAGGTTCGATACGATCCGCCCCCTGCTTTTTCGCCGCCGGCCGAACCTATCCGGAATTCCCTGTGGAATATCAATTCCGACCCATCGGAAAAAAATGTGCCGCAACCGGCGAGGATCTGGTGCCTGGCAGCGAATGTCATTCGGTGCTCGTGGAGCAGAACGGCGAATCGCAGCGGCTCGATTATTCGGAGAAGGGCTGGAAGGGTCCACCGGCGGGAACGCTGGGCGCCTGGAAATGCGTCGTGCCCAGACCGGCCGAAGTCAAGCATGAACCGCTCGACACCAGCGCCCTCATGACTTGCCTTGAACAATTGATCGAGGAAGGCAGCCCGGCGCGCGAAGGACTGCGGTATATTCTGGCCTTGCTGCTGGTCAAAAAACGACGCCTGCGACTTGAAGGTTCGCGCACCGATGGTGACGAAGAGTATCTGCAACTGGCCGGTGCGCAGGGTGAAGGAGCTTACGAAGTCCGCGATCTCAGTCCTTCTGACGAAGAGATTCAACAGTGGCAGCGTGAACTGAATGTATATCTCGCGTCGGAATGGAGTTAAAATGCCTCGCCGCCGTGCGATTCTGTTCGCCTTGCCGGCGCTACTGCTGAGCACCTCGCTTTCGGGCTGCGCGTGGATGCGGCCCTGCGTTCTGCCTCCGGCCGCATCGCCCGAAGAAGTGGTGGGATTTCTGAATGAAAACACGGCGAAGATTACTTCCTGGAAAACCGACAGGGCCACGATCTCCACTCGGGGGAGGCTCGGTTTTCCGCTGAGCGTCGGCGCCACGATCGCCGTCGAGTCGCCGCGGAATTTTCGCCTCATTGCCAGGGGCCCAATGAGCAACGAGGCCGACATCGGCTCGAATTCGGAGCACTTCTGGTTCTGGACCAGGCAAAACAACCCCGAGAAGCTCATCGTCCGCGCCCGGCATGACGAGGATCCGGCAAAGATGCGTCGTTTCCCGTTTCCATTCCAGCCCGACTGGATCATGGAATCGCTGGGAGTCGTTCCCATCAATTTGGACGAAGTGACGATGGAGCCTGGTCAGCCGGGGTCAAACACACTCATCCTCATTGCCGACCGCATCTCGCCGCAAGGGTTCAAGATTCGCAAAGTGACAGAGGTCGACATTTGCCAGGGGGTTGTCCGCCAGCACGCACTCTACGATGCGCGGGGCGAATTGATCGCCCGGGCCGTTCTGAAAGGACACATTCGCGACGCGCGAACACAGGCCGTACTGCCAACGCAAATCAATCTCGAATGGCCGAAAGCCGAGATCGGAATGACGATGCAGCTTTCAGAAATCGAAATCAACCCGCCGCACATTCCGTCGCCGATGTGGGCCATTCCGAACAACTACGCGGGTTACACGGTTCGCGATCTGGGCGAGTGACGATCTTTGGCTGGAGCCGCTATTTCGCGGCCACCGCCTCGAGTTCAACGATTTCATCGCGCGACAATTTGCGCATGTCTTCGTTAAT
>JAYTRB010000244.1:0-3274 GCA_043746425.1 Planctomycetia bacterium | reverse complement strand
ACACATTACGAGGCTGGTGCGGGTCTGCCGAGCATGGCTTGAACCGCCGCGGCTTTCTGGGAACAGCCGCCTTTGCAGGGGCCACGGCATTCGCGACCGACATGTCGATTTTGAACGTCTTGAAGTCGCCTGTTCTCGCCGACGAGATTAAACGTCAGGAAAAACGGGTCATTCTGCTGTGGCTTGCGGGCGGGGCCAGTCAGCTCGAGACATGGGATCCGAAACCAGGCCGGCCGACCGGCGGCCCGTTTCGCGCGATCGATACAAACGTCCCAGGAATCCGCATTTCAGAATTGATGCCGCGCCTGGCTCAGAGGCAACACCATACTGCCATCATTCGCTCGCTCAACACCAAGAACGCCGACCACGGCGGCGGAACAGAGCTGATGGATACCGGGCGGCCGCGGGAGCCGGGGCTGATCTATCCCGATCTGGGTTCGATTCTGGCGCGCGAGCTGGCGCGGGCCGACAGCCCTGTGCCCGATTACGTTTCAATGTACACCTCGAGTGAAGGCCGCCATAAGGGAGGCCCCGGTTTTCTGGGCGCCCGCTACGCGCCGATGTTTCTCGACAAAGGGCTCATTCCCGAAAACATCCGCCGGCTCGAAATGATTTCTGATCTGGATCACCACGAGCGTCTCAACCTGCGGACCCTGCTCTCGGCCCGTTTCGCGCGCGCTCGCGAGACAAGTGCCTTGGGAAGCCATAATTCAGCCTACAGTCGGGTTCGCGGTCTGATGGGTAGCGAACAACTGTTCGACATTTCTCAGGAACCGCAGGCCGTGCGCGATAAGTATGGCCCGACCGTATTTGGCGAACAGGTGCTCGTCGCTCGCCGGCTTATCGAGGCAGGGGTACCATTTGTCAAAGTGGCCCGCGCCTGGTGGGACAGTCACGGCCAGAATTTCGAGACGCACCTGGAACTTGTTTCGGAGCTCGACTCTGTGATGTCGACCTTGCTCGACGACCTGGCCGATCGTGGTCTGCTCGAAAAAACGCTGGTCATCACACTGGGCGAATTCGGACGCACGCCGCAGATCAACCCCAGTCTCGGTCGCGATCACTTCGCTGCCGCCTGGAGCGCAAGCCTCTCGGGCTGCGGCATCAAGGGAGGCGTCGTGTATGGCAAAACCGACGAGGACGGCAACAAGGTGGTCGACGGCGAAGTCGGAGCCGAGGCGCTGTTCGCCACGATCTTCAACGCGCTGGGAATCGACCATCAGAAGAATTACCATGTTGGGGCGCGTCCCGTTCCGCTGACGAACCCAGGAACCAGGCCGATACCAGAGGTTCTCGCATGAGTGCCGATCCTGCGCAGTTAAAAATCGTCAAACAATTCGACCATCCCGGAATTCTTTTCGGCTTGGCGCGAGTCCCCGGAACAAGCCGGGTTTTCACAGGCTGTTCAGACGCAAAAGTCTATGCCGTCGATCTGGCGGCCGATAAACCCGAGTGGAAGGCACTGACCGGTCACGAAAGCTATGTTACCGGCGTGGCTCTCGCAGGGCCGTTTCTGGTGACGGGAAGTTACGATGGCAAACTCATCTGGTGGAACAGCGCCACCTGCGAGCCGATTCGCAAGGTTGACGCTCACGCCAAGTGGGTGCGCGGGGTGACGGCGTCGCGCGATGGACGATTCATTTCGAGCGTTTCTGACGACATGCTCTGTAAAGTCTGGAACGCCCAGTCGGGCGATCTCGTCCACACCCTGGCCGGGCACATGGCCATGACGCCCAACCACTACCCGTCAATGCTCTTTGCCAGCGACTTTTCTCGGGACGGGCGATATTTGGCCACTGCCGACAAAGTCGGTCACGTCGTCGTGTGGGACGTCGCCGACGGCAGGCAACTCGCGACGATTGAAACGCCGCTCATGTACACCTGGGATTCAAAGCAACGGCAACATTCGATCGGCGGTGTGCGGAGTGTGGCGTTTTCTCCCGATTCAAAGCTGCTGGCAATCGGCGGAACGGGGCAGATCAATAACATTGACCACCTCGAAGCTCTGGCTCGCATCGAAATCTTCGACTGGCAGAATAATAAGCGGTTGATCGAGCATTCGGGCGACAAACACAAGGGGCTCGTCGAACGAATGGAGTTTTCTCCGGAGGGCGACTGGCTTGTATCAGCCGGCGGCGATAACGACGGGTTCGTCAAGTTCCTTTCGATAGCCGATGGCAAAGTGCTCCATCAGGACAAAGCCCCCATGCACATCCACGACTTTGAATTGAACGAAGAGAGTGACACGCTTTTTGCTGCCGGTCATGGAAAACTCGTCCGGTTCGAATTCAAGACCCCGCCCGAAACTGTCCCCGAGCCTCCCGCACTTCCCGAAGCCTGATGGAGGCCTTGACGAACGCCAGAGAACTCTCCATCTTCACGGCATGCAGACCTTCACCGATCTTGTTGCTTCCCGGAAGTCCTGGCTGGCCGACGTCTTGACTCCGTGGTGCCGACAGGCGGCACTCAGCGATCTCAAGCGGGCTGAGTTGGAGTGGGTCGATATCGCAGGCAAAGTCGATTCGGAGAAGACTCTCTGGTACTGGGCCTGGAGCCGATTTCCTGATCTGGTGAATGCAGATCTTCTGGCGATTGACGAGGCTCGGCTCGTCACAGTCACGCTGCGCGACGGCCGAAGCTTTACCGGCTACCCCGACTCGCGTCAAAGCCAGCAAGGCCAGCTCGTGCTCGTCGGCCGTAACCTCGACAACCCCCGCCGCACTGAAGACCACGGTCCGTTTGTGCTGGATGAGATTGAGGCGATTTTACGGAAATGAGTGACCTGGACGTCGTGAAAAGCCCGGGCTCAACCTAAAAAAGCACGTTGACCCGGCTAACCGCCCGTGTTCACCTGACCGCTCGCATCTTCGCCGTCTTCTCCCAGAACTTCGCGCAGGCGGCGCAAGGCGCGCAGGTGCCGCATACCGGCCGCTGGCTGCGACAGCCCCAAAAGCTCGGCGGCCTCGCTGTTGGTGAGCTGTTCAAAATGCCGCATCAGCATAATTTCGCGGTCTTCGTCTTCCAGGCGGTCGATGGCCTCGACGAATCGCTCGTGAAGTTCTTTGCGCAGGGTCGCCGCGGCGGGTGTCAGTTCGGGATCACGCAGTTGAGCTGCCAGTTCCAGCGAAGATTCATCGCCTCGCTGGGGGCCGCGCTGCTGTTCGCGATCGATGCTGCGACGGCGGGCGACGCGATGTCGGCGGTGCAGGTCGATGATTCGATCGTGCGCCATCTGCCGCAGCCACAGCCCGAACGGCAGTTTCGGATCGCGAAT
>JAYTRB010000243.1:0-2066 GCA_043746425.1 Planctomycetia bacterium | reverse complement strand
AGGGCGGCCGAAGATCTGAGACTGCTGAGGCAGTGGTAGAGCTTCTTCGACCACAGGCAACGAATTTGAGATCAGCGCGTCGAGCGAAGTGCGTATTCCAGTTGCTCGGTCTGCTGTGCGCTGAATGTCGGGGCCGCTTCGGCGCGCAAGCTGCGACCGCAACAGCAACGCGCCACAGAACGCCACCGCTCCCACGACCAGCACCACTCGCGCGCGAGAGTAATCTGGCCGGGATTGGGCTGTCACACGACTGATTGCAGGATGTCGCCGGATTGATCCCGCAGCGGTCGGTGGGCTTTCGCGAAGGGCCGGCCGCAGCTCTTCACGACGACTGGTGAGCCGGGCTGGTTCCACCGGCAGGGCACCTGGAATGCCACCGTGCGCAGCAGGTCGGCAAAGGCCAATTCCGAGCAGAATGGCCACGGCGATCAATGCGCGATAGAAGCCTGTCGCATGCATGAGCAACGCAATTCGATGGAAGTCCGTGGATCGCCCGACCGACAATCCACCGCAAGTCATCTAATCGGCTGATCTTGCCTAATTTCATCAGAGAATGTTCGCCCGCCCCGGCAGGCGGAAGCCCCCATCGGGAGTGTCTCATGCCGATAGCATTTGATATGCTCCGTCTAGCCCTGAGAGATGGTTTTCAGCTCAGCTTCGTTGTTCGGATCCTGAATTTCTTTAGTCATTCAGTACTCAGATTCCAGCATTTGCCTTCAGGAGCGCTGACCATGACGGAGGCCTACATTCTTGCCGGCGCACGGACACCTCTGGGAAGGTTTCTGGGAGCTCTGAAAGGACTGACGGCTCCTGAATTGGGGTCGATCGTCATTCGCGAGAGCCTGCGACGGGCTGGGCTGCCCGTGGGCGACGTCGATGAAGTCATCATGGGGAACATTCTTTCGGGCGGATTGGGGCAGGCCCCGGCCCGTCAGGCCGCACTGAAGGCCGACCTGCCTCCCACCGTAGCGGCGCTTACGATCAACAAAGTATGTGGGTCAGGGTTGAAGGCTGTGATGCTGGCCTCGCAAGCTGTGCGTCTGGGCGACGCTCAGATCGTCGTCGCCGGCGGAATGGAAAACATGTCGCGCGCGCCGTATCTCTTGCGGGGCGCTCGGGAAGGATTGAGGTTTGGCGATGCACGACTCGAGGATTCCATGCTGCTTGACGGCTTGTGGTGTGCGTTCGAAGACTGCCACATGGGAAATCACGCCGAATTCACTGCCCGGACATGCGACATTCTTCGCAGCGATCAAGACCGTTACGCTGTCGAGAGCCAGCAGCGGGCGGCACGAGCCATTGCTGCCGGCGACTTTCGGGAAGAAATCGTTCCGGTAACGGTTTCACTCAAGGGAAAAGAGCCTCTCGTGTCGGTCGACGAAGGATCCCGGCCTGAGACGACGATCGACGTGCTCGCGAAATTGAAGCCCGCGTTCCAGCCCGATGGCACCGTAACTGCGGGGAATTCATCGACACTCAGCGACGGGGCCGCGGCAGTCGTCGTGGCCGACAAAGAAACGGCCGATCGCGCAAACGCTCCCTGGAAAGCCAGAATTGTGGCTTGCTACACGAGCGGCATCGAGCCGCAGAAGGTCTTTCTGGCTCCGGTCGAAGCCATTCGCGGCGTCGTCAGGAAAGCAGGCTTGACGCTTGAGCAGATCGACCTGTTCGAGATCAACGAGGCCTTTGCTGCCCAGATGCTGGCCTGCATCAACGCGCTTCAGCTTGACCCGGCCAAAGTCAATATTCATGGCGGCGCCATTGCGCTCGGGCACCCCATCGGCGCCAGCGGCGCGCGGATCCTGGTGACGCTGCTTTCGGCCCTCAAGCAGCGCCAACTGCGCTTTGGCGTTGCCAGCCTGTGTCTGGGTGGGGGAAATGCCGTGTCGATGGTGGTCGAGCGTCTTCTCACATGAATCTGGACAGCACTTCCTGCTTCGGAGCGAACAAATGTCTATCAAGAAAATTGCGGTGATCGGCGCGGGAACCATGGGACGGGGCATTGCCGAATGTGCCGCCACGCGAGAGATCGAAACGTTCGTCGTTGAAATCAACGCGCCGCAGCG
>JAYTRB010000242.1:0-13248 GCA_043746425.1 Planctomycetia bacterium | reverse complement strand
GGAATACGCACTTCGCTCGACGCGCTGATCTCAAATTCGTTGCCTGTGGTCGAAGAAGCTCTACCACTGCCTCAGCAGTCTCAGATCTTCGGCCGCCCTCTGCTGGAGTCGCCCTTTCGGGTTGACGCCGCCGAGGCGCTCAACGGACCGCATTTTCCGATCAAACTGGTCCGACCCGAAGGCCAACCACCCCCGGCACAAGCTGATGCGAGACCGTCGCCGGCAACCGGCACAGGTCGTCAGACACGCGTTGATGGGGCTCACTCACCAGCCAGCCTCGGGGCGCTCGATCGGGCCCTGGCCGCAATCGAGGAGGAAAAAAGATGACGATTGCTATTGAGCTTGGCGCCTTTGCTTTGCGTTCGCTGCGTCGTCGCGGAGACGAACTTGTTGCCCGAAGTTGCCGCACGATCGCTGCGAGCGTGAAAGATAACGAATCGCGGCGCCGTCTGCTCCAGGTCGCACAGGTTCCGTATCTGATGGCCGAGGATTATCTTGTTCTGCCCGGAGACTGGGCGGTTGAGGCCATTGCGCTCTTCGAAACCCTTCCCCGCGCTCTGTTGCCCGGTGGTGAAATCCCGAAAGCCGACCCTGTCAGTCGCCAGGTGCTGTCAATTCTCGTCGAGGGATTGCTTCCCTGGTCTGAGCACAGGCAGGAGGTCTGCTGCTTCGTGCAGCCCGGGCACGGGCAGATCCCGGTAGACTCAAATCCTGATCTCGATCTCCGCCTGGCATTCTTTTCGCGACTTATTCGCCTGCGCGGATATGAACCGCTGCCGCTGAACCCGGCGACGGGCCTTGTGCTGGCCGAATTGCGCCGGGCAGGCTTTTCAGGTGTGGGTCTGATGCTGGGCGCGTCAGGTTGCGATGTGGCCATCGTTCATTGCGGCCATCAGCTCGCCTGCGGTCGCCTCGCGCGCGGCGGTGCCTGGATCGATGAACAACTCGCCCGCCGGACAAAATCTTTTCGGCGCGATGCACTGGGAGAGCTGGTTCTCGATACCGACGGCGCACGTTTGCGAAAGGAAGCGGCGGCACTTGATCGACATACTGACGATGACCGGCTCGTTACCGCACTGTATCGAAACCTGATCGCCGAATTTATTGAAGTCATGTGCGAAACGCTGGCATCGAATCCACGAGTGCCCCTCTTGCCGCAACCGTTGCCGATCGTATGCAGCGGCGGTCCGGCACAGATTGCCGGCTTCAGCGAACTGTTCCGAAGCGAGCTTGACCGGCAGCCCCTCTCTGTATCGCTGGGTACGCCGCGGGTCGTCGCCGACCAGGCGTACACTGTGGTGCGGGGCTGTCTGATCCGCGCCGAACTTGAACAGTCGGTCGCCCGGCAAATCAAACCAGCGCAATTGCGTCGGCCGCGGAATGGCGCCGCCGGCGCCAGAGAACGACGAGCTTAGCGGCCCAATTCAGTATGGGCGTTGCTTTAAGCGTTCAACGAATCGCAGCCGACTGCACGCATTGCACGTCGGCTACTTGATTCCGGCGATGAATCGCAAGAATTCGGATTCGAGCAGCGGCAGCTCTTTATTGATGAGTTTCTTGAAGTCGTCGACACGAGCTTCAGGTGGATACGTTTGCAGGGGATCGCGCGCGGCGATGGTCCGCAGGTACTCGGCGTAAGCCCGCGGACGGGTCTCGATCAGAAAGAACGAGAACGCCCACGCTTCGCTGTAGGCGTCGAGAACTCCTGTAGCGAATGGGGCATCACTTGCCAGAAAATTTTCGAGCGATTTGGCTTTGCGACGAGTCTTGGCAAAATTCCCGAACCAGACGAAACGCTCGCGATTAATTCGCGCTTTGACGCCAGAATTTGATGACGAATTGCGAATTCCTGGAGCTTCGAAAACGGTCGCCAGCCCTTCCACGATCCATTTCGGGTTCTCGCCGATTCGCGAATGCAGCCCTGAATTGAACGCCGCCTGGTGCGTCGCTTCGTGAATCATCGTGTCTTTGAGCGAGCCTTCGAGGGCCTCCCACGCCCCCGATTGGCCTTCGAGCGCGACCGGCCATCCACTCGATCTGGGACTGCTGCGTTCCCCATCCGACGGTGGCGGCAGATCCCACGGCGAATGAACCGGCGAGCGCCATGCTGCCGTACTGAGACGGTCTTCATAGAGTGCGATCCGGTTCGAGGTTGTCAGGTAGTAGCCCTTGAGGGTCGGAGAGGCCTGGACATTCTCGGCCTTGGCGTAACGCGCGAACGACTCGTATTCGGGAAAGATGACGGCGACCAGCGGAAACTCCGGCTCGTCAATTTTGAACCCGCGAACTGAGAAATACATGTGGAACGAGCGAAACAGCTCTTCAAACGTGTCGGCGTATGCCCTCGCTTTCTGCTCACCCTTCGCGCAAACGACGTAATGGCGTGTACCGACGACGTCAAACGACTGGCCGAATTCACGCCGCAATTGTTCGCGAAGGATCGTTCCCGTCCACCCGTTGAAGCGGGGCGAAACCTGATGGAATTTGCCGACCTCGTCAGATCGCAGGGCGCGCAGCCTTCCATCTTGCCCCAGTAGCCAGAACGAATTCGTGTTGTGGGCGACGACCTTTCCCTGGAGCTTGTTCGGCCCAAGCTGCACTTCAATGAGCGCGGGAGGGGCGGCGCACAGGGTTGCTGAGCATGAAGTTGCCACTGCCAATGCGAGCCAAAGTCGAATCCCAGACATCCTCAGACTCCCGCCACGTGAAAGGTCTCATTTCAATCGAGCAGCATTTGAAATATAGGTCGAAAACGGCATACACTAGAGAGGCGGGAAAGGGCCTGCGGTGGTTCACGGGAAAACGGCCATGCGGAAACTGTTCGGTTTGCTGACGTTGCTGGCCCTTTCGGGAACGATTCTGTCGGTTCTGCCGGAAAGTCTGGCATCAGCCGCCGAACCGGCTGACCGGTCCCCCAATCTCGAACACGAGGTTCGCCGGCTGCTGGAAGATCTGGCTGCAGAAACGCGCGCCCGGCGGCTCGCAGCCGAACAGCAGCTGGTTGAATTAGGGCCGAAGATTTTGCCGCTACTACCCGCGCCCGAAGTGCTACTGAGCGCGTCAGTCCGCGAAGCGGTTCGCAGAACGCGATTCGAACTCGAACGGATCCAGGCTCGCGAATCGGTGTTGCCCTCCCACGTGACGCTCGATGGACGACAGCCAGTGGGAAAGGCCTTGACCGAAATAACGCGGCAAACGGGCAACCGACTCGACGGCAGCCGGCTTCCGAAAGAGATTCTTGAGCAGCCGATCGGTATCAATTTCGACTCGACGGCGTTCTGGAAAGTGCTCGATGATCTGGCGGCCCGCCTCGACGTGCAATATGAATTTGACGCGAGCGTCAGCGGTCTGGAGCTGTCTTTGGCCGCCACCGATCGTCGCCCGCGTGAAACAGCCCGCTGCTATCCCGGTGCATTCCGCATCGAGGCTCCGCCGGCCGAACGAATCACGCGGCCCTTCATCAGGCGGCCCGCCATCGGTCAAAAGAATCAGAAACCAGATGCTCGTGACGATCTCCTCCGCGTGACGCTGCTGCTGTTTCCCGAACCGCGATTGCGCCCGCTGTTTCTGCAATTCACCCCGAGTGGTATCGGGGTGTGCACCGAAGACAAGACAAGCCTCAATCCGCTCAGTCCCGAGGCCAATTTCGAATTGGCACTTGGTGAAGGAACAGGCCCGTCGCGGCTGCAGGTCGATTACCTGATTCCAAGGGCCGACCGCAGTGCAGAACTCAACCTGAAAGGCCGGGTGCGGTGTACGGCCGCCGCGGGAAACGAGAACATTCGCTTCACCAATCTGGCAAAGGCCGCCCAGGAACAGGGGGTGAGTGTCGCACGGCGGCGTGGCGGCGTGACTGTGACGCTGAACCGGGTCGAGGTCGCGCCCCCGATTCCCGGGAAAAAGGAAGTTCGCGTCCGGATCGCGGTGACGTACGACATCGGCGGACCAGCCTTTGAATCACACCAGCGGTGGATTCTGCACAATAAGGTTTACCTCGAAGACGCTGCCGGCAAGCAATTGCGACTCAACGGAGGAAGCGAGACGTCATTGCAGGCGGAGGGGGGCATGGAAATCGAATACCGCTTCGTCGATGTGCCAGATCCTGTTCCTGAATACACGTTCGTCTACGTTGCACCAACCCTCATCATTGATGTTCCGATTGAGTTTGAAATACAATCGGTCGCGATTCAGAACAAACAAAAATGAAAAAGTCTGAATGACCCGATAGCGACCATTTAACGACGACCCGAGAGCCGAGCGCGGGCCGAGCTATGTAATACGCACACAGGTGCGCATGCCATTCCCTGAATTCTGATGGCCGCCCGGCACATTTCAGGATCTGTTGTATTGGAATTGTCCACGAACATTTCGCTTTATTCAAAAGGAGCTTTTGATGAACACTCGCGACGCCATACGCCTGGGTATTGATTCTGCCAACATGATCTGCCAGGCATACTTGGGCGATTTGAGCGATGCCGACCTGCTCGTACGGCCGATCCCTGGTGCAAACCACACTGCCTGGCAGTTGGGCCATCTCCTGGTTTCGGAACATGGAATGGTTGAAGCCGCCTGTCCCGGATCGATGCCTGCGCTTCCCGCCGGTTTCGCCGAAAAATACACGCCCGATACATCGAAACTCGATTCGCCGGGCGCATTTCATCCCAAAGCGGTGTATTTGAGTGTTTACGAACAGCAACGGGCTGCGACACTCAAGGCCCTTGAGAAGATGACTGACGCCGACCTCGACAAGCCGGCGCCTGAAAAATACGCTAGTTTTCTGAAGACGGCAGGCGAAGTCTTTATCATGCAGGGCACGCACTGGCTGATGCACGCTGGTCAATGGGCAATCACCCGCCGCAAGCTCTCGCGAAAGCCGCTTTTCTAAATCTGCCCCTTGCAGAAACCCCATAATGCCGACCATTATTCAACAGCATGCGTCAGGTGTTGAATGTTGCTTTGAGCCTGCCTTCAACGGGGCTCATTCGCGGTTGGCTTTTCGATGCCAGGAATCTTTGTTCGGAGATGAAAGCCCCCTGTGAATCCTCCGCCCCTGACCGACTCGACGCCGGGCCTGCACCGCGGGCTGGGGGTTGTGCAGGCGACGGCGCTGAACATCGCCAACATGGTCGGGATCGGGCCCTTCATCACCATTCCCGGATTTCTCGCCGCCATGCACGGGCCGCAGGCGCTGATTGCCTGGGTGATTGCGGCCGTGCTCGTCGTGTGCGACGGGCTGGTCTGGAGCGAATTGGGTGCGGCGCTCCCCGGCAGTGGGGGGTCGTATCATTTTCTGTCAGAGATTTACGGGCGCGTCCGCTTTGGCCGGATCATCCCTTTTCTGTTCATCTGGCAGTTCCTGGTGAGTGGCACGCTGGAATTGGCCTCAGGCTACATCGGCGCCGTCAAATACCTGGAATACCCGTTTCCGCGGCTGGAGGAAACGCTGTCGGATTGGCACTTTCCCGGTGGCGTTCGCTCGCTGGCGGCGGCAGGCGCGCTGATGGTGACGCTCCTGCTCTGCCGCCACATTCGCTCGCTGGGCTGGCTCGGCATTATTTTTTGTGGCGGAGCGATGGTTACTCTGTTGACAGTGATCATTGCGGGTTACGCCCATTTCAATCGTTCGCTGCTGACGCTGCCCGATGATGCCTTTCGTCTCGATGGCGAACGCCCTTTTTTCGGCGGCCTCGGAGCAGCCATGGCCATCGCCATTTACGACTACCTCGGGTACTACAACGTCTGCCATCTGGGAGACGAAGTCGTCAAGCCGGGACGAACGATTCCCCGGGCGGTCATGTTCTCAGTTGCCATCGTCGCCGTTCTTTACCTGTCGATGAATCTGGCAATCATCGGCGTTGTTCCCTGGCAGGACGCCATGCGTTCCAACTTCATCGCCTCGGAATTCATGGAAATTCTTTACGGACGGAGGACGGCTGAGATTTTCACCTGGCTGATTCTGTGGACCGTCGTCGCCTCTGTTTTCGCGATGACGCTGGGGTATTCTCGGATCCCCTACGCAGCGGCCCGGGCCGGTGGATTTTTCCGGGTATTTGCGATCGTACATCCCGTTCACCGTTACCCAGTTGTCTCATTGGCGGCGCTGGGGCTACTGACGGCGAGTTTCTGCTTCGTGGCGCTTGATGTCGTCATCAATGCCGCGGTGATCGTCCGCATCCTCGTGCAGTTCATTGCCCAGATTGTCGGGCTGCACATTCTGCGGACAACACGCCCCGATGTCAGGCTGCCGTTTCGCATGTGGCTGTATCCGCTGCCCAGTCTCGTCGCGCTCTTTGGATGGATCTTCGTCTTTGTCATGGCCGACTGGAGGATTCTTTCGATTGCGCTGGGAGTTCTTGCTTCGGGCTGTGCCGCTTATGGCGCCTGGTCGGCATGCACTGTTATCGCGAGGTTTCCGCTTGTCGAATTGCTCTCTGGCCGCGAGCGCGGCGTGCTGGCCGCGCTCGCGCGAATGGCGCTGCACTTCGCCGCTGTGTTCTATGGCTTGGGAGTTCGCATTCGTAACGCGGCCTACGACCTCAATTGGGTTCGGCTGCATCATGCCGCGATCCCCGTTGTCAGCCTGGGAAACCTGACGACCGGCGGCACGGGCAAGACGCCGTTTGCCGCGTTTGTCGCCCGCTGCTTTCGCGACCGGGGAATCCGGGTCTGTTTCATCAGCCGTGGTTACGGCGCTGGCGCCGACGGAACCAATGACGAAGCGCAGGTTCTCGAACAGCTTTGTCCCGACGTGCCACATCTGCAGAATCGCGATCGGGTCGCCGCGGCGCGCATCGCCCACGAAGAACTCGATAGTCAACTCATCGTGCTCGATGACGGTTTTCAGCACCGTCGCCTGGCGCGTGACCTCGACATCGTGCTTGTCGACGCGACCAATCCCTGGGGGTTCGGCCATTTGCTGCCGCGGGGCCTGTTGCGCGAGCCCGTCTCGGCTCTTAGGCGCGCCGAACTGGTCGTTATTACCCGCGTCGATCAGACATCGCGCGAGAACGTAAATGCCATTCGTCGGGAAATCGCCCGCACCGGCTCGCAGCGAGAAATCGCCGAGGTCTGTTTCCCGCCGCTACGGCTGATTGCCGCCTCGGGTTGCACGCACCCGCTGGAAGTACTTTCGGGCGCGTCGGTCGCGGCTTTTTGCGGAATCGGCAATCCGCTGGCGTTTCGCGCGAGTCTCGAGGGTCAGGGTGGTCTGATCCGCAGTTTTCGTACATTTCCCGATCACCATCGGTACACTCGGTCTGACATTGAAGATCTCGAACGACAATGCCGCGAACTTTCGATCGATGTGGTGGTTTGCACGCAAAAAGATCTGGTTAAAATCGGCAGCGAAAGTTTGGGTGGCCGACCGCTGTGGGCCGTTGAAATCGGGACATGCGTAGTGGCGGGAGCCGAAATACTGCAGGCGCGGCTGGATGCCGCTTGCCGGTTCATCCCTCTTGCGGGGATGGAAAAGCCCGCGTCCGCGGCTGCCCCTCAGGATCTTCCGCATGCTTGAATCGTCTGAGCGGGCACATTCGTGAAACAGGCGATTGATCGCGGCGAAAAAAAACCCGGCTTCACGAGGAAGCCGGGTTTCGTCTTGAAACGATAAGCGAATGGCAAATTATTCCTTGTCGCCGTCTGGCTTATCGGCATCAGCTTTCTCGGCATCAGCCTTGTCAGCATCAGGTTTGTCGGCATCTTCCTTCTCGCCTTCGGCTTTGGCGCCTTCGGCCATCTTGTTGTCATCGTTCGCCACGTCGCCGGCTTTCGGACCAGGCGACACCGCTCCGGGGCCCTTCATGCCACCGCCGGTGGGGGGCGCGACCACCTTCTTGTCTTTGGCCTCTTCGCCACAACCGGCGATAAATGCACCCATACCGACCAGCGCCACCAAAGTGAACAACGTCTTCATCAAAATGCTCCTCAAAGTGAAAACCGACTTGGAAGTGTCTTGTCAGCGCCGATTTCGGCCCCAACGCGGGGCAGCCAGCGACGACAATCTATGATGCGCGTCGCCTGGAGTTTATTCCCAAAAAATCGCACGCCCGACCGAGAATAGACTAAACGTGAAATGCATCGATTGCAAGCGGCCGATCGTTTCAGAACTTGCAGGGAGCAAAAATGCTGGCATTTGGCCCGCATTACCAGTACCCTCAAGGGCGGGAACAACGCCTGCCCATGCGGCAAACGATCTTCTTTTTCTCATTTTGTTTAATTTGGCGGGAATAACCTCGAGTCCCGGCGGATCGTAATTCTGGCAGATCACGGGAAGACTGCCCTTGCCGGGCAGCAGCCTTTCGGCGTTCGCACGTGCCTCATGGATCATCGCGCTTGCAAATTGGCTGATTTGGTCGAGCAGTACTACGCCTTGTTGTACCGCTATGCCTACCGGCTCACTGGTTCGGAGGCTGATGCCGAAGACCTGACGCAGCAGACGTTTCTGACTGCCCAGGCCAAGTGGCACCAATTGCGCGACGAAGGAAAGGCCAAATCGTGGCTGTTTACGATTGCACGAAATGCGTATTTGAAAGAGTTGCGGGCACCGACCTGTCTGCCCAGCTCGTCGCTCGACGACTTGCCCGGGGCTCCCGAAGAAGCTGCGACTGCCGATTTCGACCAGGAACAACTGCAAAACGTTCTTAACGATCTACCCGAGGATTTTCGCTCGCCGATCATTTTGTTTTATTTCGAGGAATTCAGTTACAAGGAAATCGCTGAACAGATGGGAGTACCTGTCGGAACGATCATGAGTCGGCTGGCGCGTGCCAAAGCCTGTCTCAGACAGCGTTTAACGAAGCCCGAGCCGATTCCCGTATTCCCGCAGGTTACGGCATCGGCGATTGCCGGCTTCTCTCCCTGGACGGTGCCGAACGCGAGACCTCAATGAACTGCTTGACAGCCCGACAGACGCTGGAATTTTCCCGCCCCGACAATCCCGACCTGGCGACGATCAATCTCGCGTCGCTACACGTCAATGGCTGTCCATCGTGTCAAACGGCAGTCTGGCGTCTGCAACAGGTCGATGCGAAAATCGGGCGATTTTGCCGTGACGTGCCAGTTCCTGAGGGGCTTAAACAACGTCTCTTGGTGTCTCTTGAGGCGACTCTCAAAGCGGCTGATCAATTCCCGATCGGTGGTCGCAGTTCAATCACAATTGAGAATAGCCCGGCCACAGTGGCTACAAACGAACCGGCCTTAACCGAGATCATGGTGGCCAGTACAGCGACGCCCCGCCTGCCGGTCCGTTCCCGACGGCGATTGTTTGTGAAAGTTTCAGTGGCAGCAATGGCGTGCCTCGCGCTGATCGGGTTTGCAGTCTTCTGGTTGCAGCCGCAGACTTCGACGATCAGTCTGACGGAGATTGCTGGCCGGGTCGCGGTCAGCGGCCTTGATCCCGAGCAAATGGCCGAGTTTGCGAAGTTCTACGATTGGCGATTCGCCAAAGGGCTGGTGCCGCAGCCTCCGACGACGATGCGGACGCAGCGGCTGGCAGTTCCTCCGCGGCGATTCAGCGATCAGCCGAACGTTGCCGTTTACTTCTTCACGCTGACCAGTCGAAAGGGAACTTCGCTTGAGGGGCGGCTGGTAGTTGTCCCCAGACGCTTTCTAAAGGCGAACGAGGTTCCTCTCGCCACGAGTTTCCTGGGGGCGCCCGTCACCTACCGAATCGGCTTTTTCACGACGGCCTGGGTCGAAGGTGATTTTGCCTACGTCTGCTGTTTGAGCGGCAGCGAAAACGAGCTGCGCCGCCTTGAGACACCCCGGCCGCAGGCGATCTAGTGTCCGACGCCTCCCGTCATCGGGGGTAGCCGCCGTATGGCCGGCGCGGCAGGGGCAGAGGAATTTCTGATACTGAAATAGCCGAGCCCGATTTCGCGCCAGAAGCTGCTTTACGCCCACCGGATTCAAGGCGGTTCGTGGGGATCGTGTCGCGGCCGGGAAGCAGACGGAACGGGGGCGTTGGGGCGGCCGATCAACTGATGGGATGGCCTCTGCCGCCTTGCAAACCGATGCCACGACACCTATAATTTGAGCAAGCGGAATTTTTGTAAGTGCAATCGTTGCAATTGGTTATTCCGCAGGTTCATTTTGGGATTCCCAATCTGGCTCAATTCACCATGCCGGGTATCGTCTTAACGCGAAAGCAATTCCGGGTGCATGGGCAGGGTCAGACATCTAGGGTCGGACATCGACGGATGTCGCAAACGATCCCAAGCAATCGTTTGACTCTGTGCTTGCCTTCTGCGCTGTCGCAGATCGACTGTGGTGCATGGAAGTTTCTGAGATTCATCACGATCGGGTTCGGCTGGCCGGTGTGGCCTGTGAGCTTGAGGCAGAATCGCAGGTTGATCGGTTTTTTCGAACGTACCAGTGGGCGGGAGCCAGCGACTCCGGCAGGCGATTGGCGTCTTGGTGCGTATCATCATCGAGCAAGGCTGGCGCACGGTGGGTCGCAAGGGCTCGTTGAGGGCTCCTGCGAATGCATAGCTGCAGCAGCCGGGTCACAACGAGGGAGGGTTGGCATTCTGGTTCATTCGGGCAGAACGCTACGAGCGACCGGAAGGAAAACTCTTCCTGGCAATCGACGTATGTTGTCGAAAGTTCAAATTGCATCGATCGCGAAAAGCCTCGTCGCGGGCCTGAGCGAAAAGACGATAGCACTTCACCTGAGTCGGCCTGTTCGCGACAGCCGAGGGCCGGTTGGTGTTTGTCACTCACGGGCCATCGCGACAGCCGACATGCTGAATGATTTTACCCACTTGGAGTGCCGGAATCACTGGCGACTTTTATCCACGGCCGTGGCCTTTGCCCGGAATTAATTGATTGACAGAGAAAGAAAGACGGTTCCATTATGGCTTCGACATTCGGTGGATTTTGGGTGCATGATGACCACAGCGGAAGTCACGTCGTTCTGAGCGTTCCCCGCGGCATCGACGCTGTGAACCTCAAGCGGATGCAATATGCCGGACCGCGTGTCATTATGCCCGAGACGGTTCAGGACTTCGCCCAGTGGCTTCAAGATCGCAAGCGCGAAGGATTTGTACTCACGGCTGTCGAATGAGGTGGGCAGCCTGACATGACACAGTGAATCGCCAGTTCGCCGTCCGCGGCTCGGCCCGACGAGACGAGGGAAATCAAATACCGGCGAACGGCACCAATGCAAAACAGAATACAGAATTACGGAGGCTCCCATCGCAAAGAACCGAAATACTTACGCCAAGCGGCAGCACGAACAAGACAAGAAAGAGAGAGCGGAAAAGAAACGTGAAAAGCGCGATCAGAAGAAGCGGATCATTCCGCCTTTGACTGAGCCCGAAGAGCAACCCGCTGCGGAATAGCGTCGGCAGCGTTCAATTTGTCGATTGCGAAACGAGCGGTCGGCACTCGAGTCTGGCCAAGGGTGCACGATTTTTTTGTGGACCCGCGCTCGTTCGCCTGATATACTCGACTTGCAGAGGTTTGACAGGAGCAGGCCCGTAGCGAATATGCTGTTCGTCACCTCTCACGTTTCTCTCTTTTCCTCGCGTCCGTGAGTCCTTCGGCGAGGCATCTGACGGATCGTCCGGCGACCGGTTGAGGTGGTTGCTGAAGTCTCCGTCGCGGCTTTCCTTTTGCAAGTCGCTCGTGCGGTGTTTCCCCGTCCCGGCCGCGATTGAAAAGGCCACGCGGCAGCACACCAGAAAAAGGATCTCCGATGTTAAATGTGACAAATCCGGCCAGCGCGCGGCTCGCACATCTGCTTGAGAGCAAGGGTGCCGCGGCTGTGGCGAGAATCTTCTTTCGAAAGCAGAAATTCCGCCTCTCCGTCGGCGCGTTGCGTCCCGACGACCGGACATACGCCCATGAAGGGCGAGTAGTCCTGGCAATTGACGCCAGCATTTCTCGATCTCTCACGAAACATAAACTCGATGTGCGCGAGACGACGGCTGGCCCGCGGCTGAGATTGAAATCACGCGCTGTTCGAAGCCCGTGAACTGGCTTCCATTGAAGTCAAAATCAGGTGTTGCGCAATCCGTCTCCCCCTTGGAAAAAGGGGGGCGGCGGCGGGCGCATGGGTCTTCAATTCACTGCCTTCGTCCAGAAAATCGCAACGGTCCGCATCGCCAAACTGCGCAGCCTGACAGGTCTATCGCGGTTTCATTGGGCTCGATTCCAATCCGAATGCGGTTTCCGAGTCTTCAATACCGCTGTCGAGCTTCACCGCACCTGACACTGTTCGTTGGCCTGGCAAGGAGCTTTTGATGGCGCTGCGATACCGCAGCCCCCAAGCGCCATGCGCCGCAAGATATTAATCTGCGTTTACGCGTGCGGCCAATCGTCTCGCTCGAGAGATGGCTGACTTTGCCGCGGGGCTGATGCCTGAGAGCGACGCGTATCCGCCAGAAAACAATCTTTGTGTCGGTTTCGGTGACGGGGATTACGTTCGCGGTGCCAGCGCGCTCCAGGTGTAGGTGATCGTCAGGCAGGTAAAGACGACTGTCAGCCCATAATACCCAAGTCTCAGCGGCCACCTGGCCAGGTAGGGGGTCGCGTCGAAATAGAAAAACTGCACTGCGAGGCGCGTCCCCCAGAAAATGGCGATGAAGCTGCAGACGCTACGGGATAGAAACCTGCCCGATGCCAGTTCCTCGGCATTGGCCAATGAGATGGCGCCCAGGCCCATGATCGTCAGGACGATGAATCCGCCATGTACCCAGACCAGCTGCGCGAACAGTGGCGGGACCTTGCGGAGTTCGTGGCGCCAATCGAGAACTTGCGGTACCAGAGCGCTGGCAATCAGGATGGCGAAGTGCAGGCCGCCGCCAAGCAGCAACAGCGTTTTCATGTCGAATATGAAATTCATTTCAGGTTATTATCTCCAAATCATCAGCCGGGCGGCTTTCTCGGTTAGCGGGCGCCGATCACCACCAGAAATGGGCCGATCACGCGCGTCAGAAACGAGTCGTGAAAAAGTAAACCAATCGGACAAAGCAGAAAGCCGAGCGTATAAAACCAGCCGCAGCCCGCGAACCGTAGAGTGAGCCAGCGACAAATGGCCGTACGTTCAAACAGAATTCCCAGGCCTTGGATGCCGAAGTACATTGTCGGACGTCCGTATCCGGCTCGGGCTGGTACTGAAATCACCAGTTCGTGGATCAACCCCGATGCCAGGAAGGCGACCAGCGTGCCGGCCGTCAGGCCGAAGCGGGTCACAGCCGGGCGAAAGAAATAGTCGAATGAAACTCGGCGGTACGCCCGATTCCAGCG
>JAYTRB010000241.1:0-1506 GCA_043746425.1 Planctomycetia bacterium | reverse complement strand
ATGCGCCACGCGCCCAGCGGCGTATTCAACAGCAGCGCCAGCGTTCCCTGCTTCTTCTCACGCACGATGTTCGTCGCCGGAAACACGGGCAATAGCAGCAAGAGAGTGCTGAGCAGGCCGTAGGCGAACAAACGAAAGACCTGCTGCGACCGCAGCCCGGCCAGATCGACGCGGCCTTCGCTCGGCCAGCGAACGATGACCAACAACGAAAAAAAACAGATCAATCCGCATTGCAGCACCATCATCCGCCGGGTGCGCAGAATGGTTACCAGTTCACGGTAGACGATCGGATTAGGCATGTGCGGCCCCTTCGACGGCGACTGTCGCGGGTTTTTGATCCCCAGGCCTCGGTTCGGCCGGCCGGGCGAATGACATGAACGCCTCCTCCAGGTCGGTTTGTTCTTCGCGGAATTGGGTCACCTGAATTCCCTGCTGCACGAGTTGCGCGAGAATTTTTCCCAGCTCGGCTTCAGGAATGGCCGTCCGGAACCGAACCGTCTCTTCGGCCGTCGCCTCGACCACTTCTGCACCGGGTTCGATGCACTGGCGAATGATTTCGGCGGCCGCCGTCAATTGGCCGGCCCCTGCCAAATGGGCTTCGACGGTGCGCTGCTGGCTGACCTGCCGGCCGATCTGGTCGACCGTGCCATAGGCCCGCAATTTGCCGTGCGTTAGAATTCCCACGCGGTCGCAAATGCGCGACAGCTCGGGAAGAATGTGGCTGGTGACGAGCAGGGTCTTGCCGAGCTGCGCCAGTTTCAGAAGCAGGTCGCGCATGTCAATGCGCGCCTGCGGATCGAGCCCGTTGGCCGGTTCGTCGAGAATCAGCACCTGCGGGTCGTGCAACAGCGTGCGGCAGACGCCGACGCGTTGTTGCATCCCGTGGCTGAGACTCTCGACGAAGCGGTCTTTCATATAAGTCGTGCCGGTCATCTCCATGATCTCGTCGATTCGCTTCGCGCGCTGCCGACGGCCGATTCCAAACGCCGCCCCGAAAAAGTCGAGGTATTCGCGCACGCGCATATTGTCGTATGACCCGAACCGGTCGGGCATGTAGCCCACCAGTCGTTTGATCTTCTGCGAATCGCGGACGCAATCGGCCCCGGCGATCGCCGCCGTACCGCTCGTCGGGCGGATCAGCCCCACCAGGATTTTGATCGTCGTCGTTTTGCCTGCGCCATTGGGGCCGATGAGCCCCACGATTTGTCCGGCATGCATTGTTAACGACAAATCGTCGAGCGCGGTGAACGTTCCATAGCGCTTCGTGAGGTGCTCGAGCACCACCACCGGTCGCTCAGAATCCATGCTGCCATCCTTCAGGGTCGAAGAATCAAGAACAAAAAATTTAACGCGACATCTCGCAGTGAACCCAGCCCGGTTGTTGCTCGAACAAAAAGAAACCCGCCTTTATTGATGCACCTCATCCAGCGCAGTCGAGGTTGAGCCGGCCGGCGATGGCTCAGACACGATTCCCGTCAGCTCCAGCGAAAAACGGGCGATTCTCCA
>JAYTRB010000240.1:0-1960 GCA_043746425.1 Planctomycetia bacterium | reverse complement strand
GTGCGATTGCCGGCGATTATTGGCAACAATATGGTCCTTCAAGCCGAGATGCCTCTTCCGATCTGGGGCATTGCCAGTCCGGGAGAGGACGTCACCGTGACTCTGGGAGAGCACAAGGCCACGGCCACGGCCGACAGCAAGGGAAATTGGTCGGTCAAACTTCCACCCCAGAAAGCCAGCGCCAAGGCCGTCACGATGACAGTGGCGGGAAAAAATACGCTTAAGCTCGAGGACATTCTTGTGGGCGAGGTGTGGGGCGGTTCGGGACAATCGAATATGCAGTGGTCGGTCGCCGCATCGGTCAATAAAGATGAGGAGATTGCGAAAGCCAATCATTCTGAAATTCGGCTGTTTCTCGTCCCGCAACGGCTGTCTCCTGTGCCCATTGACGATGTCGATGCCAAGTGGGTCGTGTGCTCGCCGCAGACCATTTCGAACTTCTCGGCGGTGTTGTACTTTTTCGGGCGCGAGATTCATAAGACGATGAATGTTCCAGTCGGGTTGATCGGCGTTTCGTGGGGGGGCTCGCGACTTGAGCCGTGGATCTCGACGGAAGGCTATGAGACCCGCCCTGAGTTGAAGAACGAACTCAAGGAATTGAACAAATCGAAGGCCGAATATGCCGCTGCGCGAAGCGCGTACCTCAAGACCGCCCGGACATGGCTGGAGGGGGCCGAGAAATCCGCCGCTGCTGGCCAGGAATTCGGAGACCCGCCCCCGTTTCCCGGGCATCCGCTGAATAACTTCGTGGCTCCGACGGCAATGTACAACGGCATGGTGCGTGGCATCGTGCCGTTTGCGCTTCGCGGGTTCCTGTGGTATCAGGGCGAATCAAACCGCGGACAAGGAATGAAGTACTTTGAATTGAAGAAAGGGCTGATTGCCAACTGGCGCGCCTTGTGGAACGCCGGCGACTTTCCCTTTTTGTTCGTGCAACTCGCTCCCTATCGCTACGACCAGAACGAGGTCGCCCTTCCCGAGATCTGGGAAGCCCAGACGGCAACGCTTGGCGTACCGAACACCGGCATGGCAGTGACCACCGACATCTCCACCATCGGCGACATTCATCCCCCGAACAAGCAGGATGTCGGCAAGCGACTGGCGCTGTGGGCTCTCGCCAATACGTATGGCAAGAAGAACCTGGTCTATTCCGGTCCGCTGTATGATGCGATGGCAGTCGAAGGCGACAAGATCCGCGTGACGTTCAAGCACACCTCGCCCGGGCTGCAATCACGCGACAGCAAACCCTTGTCTTGGTTCTCGATCGCTGGCGAAGACAAACAGTTTTACCCCGCGACGGCGACGATCGATGGCGACACCGTGCTCGTGACTTCTCCGCATGTTCTCAAGCCGGTGGCCGTCCGATTCGGCTGGAACCAGATCGCCGAGCCCAACCTGTCGAACACGGCGGGCTTGCCCGCTTCGCCCTTCCGCACCGACCGCTGGAGCGACGCAAAAAACGTCATGGCACAGTAGAAACATCGCTTCACGATTCGAGACCGGAATGACCTTTCGTGGTGTGTGCATCGCATCACGGCGGGACGGTTCGAAATCCAGACTGCGGATGGCACCCATCAAGCCACCATTGGCCCGGCAATCCACCGGAGTCGGTCGACGAATGTAACGCCAGATTGAAAAAGCGACGCGGCGCTCAAGAGCGCGTCGCAAACTTGTGAATCTTCCCGTCGGGGCCGATCTGGATCGTATAGCTTTTGCCGTCAGGAGCAACCGAGGCCTTGATATAGAATCCCTGGCATTTGTCGGTCGTTCCCGGATTGGCAATGTATTCGGGTGGTGCCTGATCGGCGTCAGCCAGATCGATGTTACGGTGCAGCTGGAACCGCGCCTGCAGCGATTTCACTTCTCGCAGCGTCTGCTGGGTCTCGATGTTGCCACCCTTCTGTGGACCATTGCACATCACCGTCACTCGGGGATCAATGGCCTTCACCAGAACCGGATT
>JAYTRB010000239.1:0-11643 GCA_043746425.1 Planctomycetia bacterium | reverse complement strand
GGCGAATCAGTTGCAGTGCCAGCCACGGCCCGCCAAACTGCCGGCAGTTCTCCACGCGAACTCCCGCAGCGTTGATCTCGACCCAGCGCGGCTCTGCTGCCGGCGACTCTTCGTCGAACAACGTTTTCTGGTTCTCATGCACCGAGGCAGTTTGTTGCACGGTCTGGGTCTCGACGGCCTGCTGCACTCCCAGGCGTCCGGCCTCATCCAGTTTCCCCAACCAGGCAACCACGCGCTGCCGTGGCCCACGAGCAGTCCGATAAGACTCGACCAAGCCCCAATAGGCACGTCTCGATCCATTTTCGGTGCAGGCATATTGGCGAATGAACATGCGGGTATCGTACCCGGCGAATTCACCCTGCCAAGACGCAGACTTCTCACTACATCACAATTCCCGCAGCAGCAGCCCCAAAAATCGGAAATCAGTCCCGACGCCAAATGACTTACGTCAAAATTGCCTGAAAACTATTTCAGAAAAATCATTTCACGCCAAAGGTTGGGGAAGTTGGGCTAAAGAGCAAGATCGCATTCGCCTGCTCGAAGACCGCGACGGCGACGGAAAGGCCGATACGTCGACAGTCTTCGCCGACGGATTTTCTGCGATTCTCGAAGGAACCGGTGCCGGCGTTCTCGCGCGGGGTGGCAACGTCTGGTATACGAACATTCCGCATCTATGGCTGCTCCGTGACGAAGATGGCGACGGAAAAGCCGATGTGCGCAAGTCGATACTGTCTGGATTCGGCGTGCGCGTGGCGTTTCGCGGACATGACCTGCACGGACTGACGATGGGACCAGACGGGCGGCTCTATTTCAGCATGGGCGACCGGGGGCTCAACATCACTACTGCGGAAGGCAGAAAACTCGTTTATCCCGACCAGGGAACGGTACTCCGCTGTAATCCTGACGGTTCTGAGCTCGAAGTTTTTGCCACCGGGTTACGCAATCCGCAGGAGCTGGCATTCGATCAATTCGGCAACTTGTTTACGTGCGACAACAACTCTGACAGCGGCGACAAAGCCCGCTGGGTCTATCTTGTCGACGGCGGCGAGAGCGGCTGGCGGATGAGTTATCAGTATTTGCCCGATCGTGGTCCTTGGAATCGCGAGAAACTCTGGCATCCTCAACACGATGGGCAGCCGGCGTATATCGTGCCTCCCATTATCAATATTGCCGATGGACCATCGGGCCTTACCTTTTACCCCGGCGTGGGGCTTCCTGAGAAATACAACGACCACTTTTTCCTGGCCGATTTTCGCGGGGGATTTGCCAACAGCGGCGTGCGGTCGTTTGCGGTGAAACCCAAAGGGGCCTCGTTTGAACTGGTCGATTCGCAGGAATTCCTGTGGTCGATTCTGGCAACCGACGTCGAATTCGGTCCCGACGGGGCGCTGTACGTCAGTGATTGGGTCGAAACCTGGGAAGGATCGGGCAAGGGGCGCATTTACCGTTTAAGCGATCCGGCGCTCGACAATGACTCTGTCCTCAAACAAAGCCGCAGGCTGTTGCGCGAGGGGTTTTCCCAGCACTCGAATGATGAGCTTGCCCAACTCCTTGCGCATCCGCACCGGCAGGTTCGGCTCGAAGCGCAGTTTGCTCTGGCCAGCCGCCGAGATGCGGCAGCACAGACCCTGGCGAATGTCGCGTCGAAGAGCAAGAACCAGCTCGCTCGGCTGCACGCCATCTGGGGGCTGGGACAAATCGGCCGCAAACAGACGAACGTCCTCAATGCCGTAATTCCGCTGCTGGCCGATGCCGACGCCGAGGTGCGAGCGCAGTCGGCCAAGGTTCTGGGAGAAGCCGAATTTGATCAGGCGGTGCATGCGCTCGCCGAACTGCTCAAAGACGCCGCGCAACGTGTGCGGTTCTTCGCCGCTCTCGCCTATGCGCGCATGGGACGTTCTGGCAGAGTTGCTCCCGTTCTGAAAATGTTGCGCGACAACGCAGATCAAGATGCCTATTTGCGGCACGCGGGTGTCATGGCACTGACGCGACTGCCATTTTCCAAGGAGGTTTTGGCCGCAGCTGACGACACCTCGCCTGCGGTGCGAATGGGAGTGCTGCTGGCTCTGCGACGAGAAGCTAAACCTGAGATTGCAAGATTTCTAAACGACTCTGAACCGCGGCTGGTCGAAGAGGCCGCGCGGGCCATCAACGACGTGCCGATTCCGGGCGCTATGTCGCAATTGGCGGCACTCGGAAGCCGCTCAGATCTGTCGGACGCGACCTTGTATCGCGTAATCAACGCCAATTTCCGCCTGGGGCAAGCCGCAAATGCCGATGTCATAGCCGCAATTGCCGCCAGTTCTGAACGATCGGAAGGAGTGCGTCTGGAGGCCGTTTCTGCACTGGGAGACTGGGGCGCTCCCTCGGGTCGCGACCGCGTTCTCGGGCTCTGGCGTCCGCTTGTCAAACGCGATCTGCGACCGGCGGCGATTGCCTTCCGATCGAGACTCGCCGGCATTTTCAGTGGTCCGGAAAAACTGTCATTGACGGCAACCAGCGTCGCGGCCAAGCTGGGTGTGAAGGAAGTCGGACCAGTGCTCAAAAGGCTGTTTACCGAGAGCGACCAGCCGTGGCAAAACCGCGTCGCCGCTCTTGAAGCCCTTGCGAGACTTCAAGACCCGAGCCTGAACGAGGTCATGGAGTCGGCACTCAAGGATGTGCAGGCTGAGGTTCGAGTGGCCGGTCGGCGCGTGCTGGTCGCCGCAAAACCTCAAGCCGCTCTCGATGAATTGGTAAAGGTACTCAAGACGGGTGAACTGCTTGAAAAACAATCCGCCTTTGCCCTTCTGGGCGAAAGTCAGAGTTCCGAATCGGCAGCATTGTTGGTGAATTGGCTCGATAAGGCTCTCGCAGGAACTGTCGCTCCCGAAATGCAGCTCGATCTCTTTGAGGCAGCAGAAAAAAGGCCTCTCCCGCAGATTCAGCAGCGACTCAACAAAATCAAAGCAGCGGCGATCGGCGACGACCCGCTGGCGCCTTACCGCATGGCCCTGGTGGGTGGCAATGCCGAACGCGGACGCAGAATCTTCTTTGAACGCACCGCGGTCTCATGCGTCCGCTGCCACAAGATTAACGACCGCGGAGGCGAAGTCGGTCCTGATCTCTCGAAGATCGGTAACCAGCAGAAGCGAGAATACCTGCTCGAAGCACTCGTCCTGCCCGACAAGCAGATCGCCAAGGGGTTCGATCCTGTCGTGATTGTTACCGAGAGTGGTAAGGTCCATGCCGGAATTATCAAACAAAACGACGGCAACCAGTTGCGGCTGATGACCGCAGATGGCAATCTGGTCGTAATCCCGAAGGCCGAAATCGAAGAGCAGGTCCGCGGCAAGTCAGCCATGCCCGACGATTTGATTAAGAAATTGTCATATTTGGAGTTACGCGATCTCATGGAGTTTCTGGCCACGCTGAAATAAACTAGGCTTGGTGAAAGACGACCCGCTTGATTTCAATACGGGCGCCTCAGACTGAGGGACGTGAATTTCTTGTCATCGGTTGTGATTCGTGGGCGATCGAACGCATGCCAACTCACGGCCGTTCGGCACCCGATTGGCCGACTGAATTGCAAAGTACCGTTTTGCCGCTAAACTTTCGAGTCGTGCCTGGCGCCGAACGTCGTGACAATGTCGTGGGGCATTACAATTGTGGCCAGAGGTGACGGGGCTAGCCGCTTGGTGAAAAACGAGACTGCTTCCGCGGGACATTCAGCTCTTGCAGTAAAAAAACATTGCCGCAGGTTGCCGGTCACTTTTTTTCAATGGGCGGCTTACGGGGGGCGGCTTACGTGCTTTTGGTTCTTTCATCGCTTTTGCGGGATATAAACTGAAATGGCAGATGCGAAAATCGATATCGTCGGACCGGGTGAGATCCCGCTGATCGCCGATCTTTATAACCAGATCTTCCGCCCTGCGCGCGATGCGGCCTTCTTTCGCCGGCGCTTTCAAGGACGCTGCAACGTCCTGATGCTCGTCGCCAGCCATCAGGCCGAGCCGATGGGATTCTACATTGGGTTTGAATTGAAACCCACAGTTTATTTTTCATGGTTCTACGGCGTTTTACCACCCTTCCGCCGAACCGGCATCGCCTCGCAACTCATGGATGCGGTTCACGCCTGGGCTGCCGAGCAGGGGTATGAATCGATCCGTTTTGAATGTCACAACCAGCACCGTCCTATGCTGCACCTGGCAATCGCACGGATGTACGACATCGTCGGCATTCGCTGGGATCCCGACCGCGGCGACAACCTGGTCATCTTCGAAAAATCATTGACGACGCCATAACGCGCCGACTGCGGGGCCGGTTTTGAACTTGGCTATCCTCAAACGATGGTTATTTTCAGACGATGGCCATCTTCAGGCATGACATACGCCCCTGTGGCACGACACACTTCTTACATGCTTTACGACTGCGGTCGACGATGCCACTGGGTCTCAAGCCGGTCAAACCACGCGCTGACCGGCCCCCCGCCGAAGATGATGATTGACACGCCGTACGCCACGCTCGCGGCACACAGAGTATCGCTCAGGTAATGCGCCCCAGCTTCAATGCGCTGCAGCACCACCAGCGCCGCCAGAATCCGGAAGAGCCAGCGTCCCTTCGGGAAGACCGCCGACAGCGCCAGACAGAAACCAACCGCCACCGCGGTGTGCCCCGAGGGCCAGCTTTGCAGCTTTGAACCGGCCGCCGTTCCCGGAAAAAAACCTTGAAACGTTTCAAGCACCGGCCTCCGCAGATCAAAATGCCGCGGGCGAATGCGGGCCACGCACAATTTCAAGATATCGACGGCGAGCCCCGATAAGAGTGCCCCCGCAGCGATCCGAAAGCCCCTCCCGCAGCTGCCCGCGCCGCACAAAAGAATTGCCAGCGAGACGACAACGACGGCTGGCGATTGACCGAACGGCTCGATGGATTCGAGAAACGGATGAAGCGAGGCCAGGGCATGATCTTCGACCATTGCCCGCGACAAGGGGAGGTCGATGCCCAATGCCAGAAATCCGGCAAGCATAATCAAGCCCAAGGTCGCCCACTGGCGCCTGACGCTGCCCGTACAAATGGCGATTCGCGGTTCCTGCAAAGTTGTGCAAACGTCTTTCGTCTGTGAAGTGATGACGACGGAATGCGAAGGCGATTCGGCTGCCACGGGCTGGCCCACGCAGGCAATATGTCGAGCCATTCGAGCTGAATACCGCGCCCATCAGGGCAAGTCAATCCAGTTTCAAAGCAGATGCGATTCTTCCTTGAAATCTACGCTCCGCGCTTCAATACGAACCAGTCGCTGAATACCGCGGCCACAATCAACAGCAACGCCAGCAGGGTCGCCCACGAATACGGGTTATCCAGCGCGATCGACCCCGTTGTCGTCCTGGCCTTGGGTTCGCGACGACCGGGCACGAGATTGCGCAGATCTGATTCCTCTGCGTCGAAGAAATTGACCGCAAAGCGGCCCACACTGGCCGCCTCATCCTTGACTTCATAAATGCCGGCGTCCTCAAGTGAGGGGAGCTCGATGAGGCTCGTCCGGGCAATCATTTTATTTGCTTTTCCGTCGTGAAGCAGCGTCAAAGGCGACGCTGCCGCCGAGGCCTCGCCCTCTCCTTCAAACAACCGGAACCGCACGTCTTCGCCAAGCCGGTAATTCCAGCGCGACAACCCGGGAAGGCTTTCTCTCCGAAGGTCGACGAGGTTGGCGAGCAGAATCGGCCAATCGGGACTTTCCGGAAGGTTTGACCGCGACAAGTCGATATTGAACACATACCCCACGGTACGCGTCCCGTTGAGTCGTGACAGCAGAATCATATTTCCCGAGCTGATCAGCGGTGTGGTGTCGTACACCAGCGGCTGAACTCCTCCCCATACCACTCCCCCCAGAATAACCCCTTCGACGAGGGGATGACGTTTGTCGAGAAGATAGGGGCCGGCGATATCCTTGGCCGCCTCGATGACGGCTTCGTCGTGCGACAGGGGGCCGAACCCGGCCCACCAGCGCCGCGGGTTCGATTCGGGAAGAATCCCGGCCCCTGCAAACACCAGGTTGGCCGATTCGACGCCCCCCAGCTCCACATCGGGAAGAGCATCGATGACCCGCAAGATGGCGCGCGCTGCATCGGCCTGTGGTACGTCGATGGCCACAGTAACCGTCCGCACCTGCGGCTCGACGAGCTCGACACGATTGTCAGTCGGCAGGCCGTCTCCTTTCGCCGCAACTTCGATGATCAATTCCCGCAGGCCGCCAGCAACGTCAACGTCAAACGCCGAGGCCCCCTGCCCGGACAAAGCTCCTGTACGGCGGAAGATGACTTTCTGTTCTGCCCGCGCTTCGACCTCGAAATTCATGGCGTCGCGCGAATAATTCTGCACTCGGACAAATACACTTCCGCGGCCGGCTCCTGAGTCAAACGCCCAGCGCGCGGCACTTATGGCCACATTGTCGAGCCGCCGGCCGACCGAAACACACTCCATCTGGTCGGGAGTATCTTTCTCTTCCGGAAGATGATCGGTCAGAAACAAAAGCTCGCCCGATTCTTCGACCAGTTGCAGTCCCAAGTCCCAGGCAGCCTCGAACGAATGCCGCGGCGCATGCGGCTGCCAGTCGCTCAAGCGCGTTTTAGCGTCGCTCCAGGCGACAGCCGGGCCTGCCAGCATCACGGGTCGGTTGCCCGAGAGAATCAACGTGACGACGCTGCCCCGCGGAAGACTTTCTGCCCGGCGCTCAAGTTCGGCTACGGCCGCGTCACGAAACGAGGTCGCGTCGTTGCCCTCGGGCCGGCCCGCCATCGATGCCGAGTTGTCGAGAATGGCCACCAGATGCACCGCGTTGCTCATGCCGCCGATCTGCGGTTCGGCCAATGCGAACGAAAGCAGCAGCGCCGCCAGAATCTCGAAAATGAGCGAGGCCGAGAGGGGCAGTCGTTCGCGACGGCGCCCTGCCAGATGCTGCTGAGTCTCTGCCGTCCAAAGATGCAGACCGGCCACCACCAGCTGTGGAAACCTTCGGTGGTAGAGATGAATGGCGATGATCGTGGGGACTGACAGCAAAGCCAGAAGTCCCCAGGGATTGGCAAAGTACATCTAAATTCGGCCTGCATGCGGTACGAAAACTTTAAACCTTCCTCAAAAAACGACACAACCATTGACCAGGCGCTCATTCATTTCGAGCCTGTTCTTTCATGCGATTCGCAAGAGCCCTGAGGCGCACAAATCGTCACGGCACAGGGCGGCCAGCCCCCGATCGGCAACGAGCGATACGAATTGCGCGTGGGCACGGCGGCAATTCCGCAAGAGTTCTTGCTGCAGGTCCGACAGCCGCTGCAGATAACTTTCGACCGCGCGGCGATCGAGCACCAGGTCGGTCTCTCCGGCCATTTCGATGTCAACCAGCCGCCGGCCCCCCAGCGGTGTTGGAGCGGCCTCCCAGCCAGACAATACCTGGATCAGCCATAAAGAGCTGGCGTCTGCCGCCAGCCGGCGAACAATCGCGGCAGGGTCGTGAGGAAACAGAAAATCGCTGATGACGATGCGCACCGCCTGCCGTTTGAGAGGCACGCGATGATCATTCAGAAGTTCGGCCAGCGTCGTTCTTCCTGAGAATGGCAAATGGCTGAGCTGGTCAATCGCGTCGAGCCCCAGCGGCACGGCGGCGCCGTCCTCAAGCAAAACGATTAACGGGCGGCCTCCCAGCCGTCCCGAAAGCATGGCGAATACCGCCGCCAGCTGCCGCGCCAGGCGCGGCTTCATTTCTCCTCCCGAAGTCATCGACCGGCTGGCATCGAGCAGGATTTCAGTGCGCGGGCTGATCTCTTCGCGGAACAGCCGCACCATGAGCGTATCTGACCGCGCATAAGCCCCCCAGTCGAGGTGCCGGATGTCGTCACCGGCGACGTATTCGCGGTACTCCTGAAATTCGAGAGAACTGCCTGTCCCGCGGCCGAGAAGCTCGCCCGATCGACCGGCCATGGGAGCGCGTGGCAGACCGAGCTGATACGTATCGGCCGCACGCTGAACTTCAGGATCATCTAGCACGATGCGCTCCGCTGCGTCATTCAGATCACAGAGATTCTTCAGCCACGGGCTTGATCCACGGCATCGACATGGCCTCGGCTGTCAACGCGTCGCCCCCCGCCGCGGCGGGGGGTGCCGTCGGGCCGACGGGATAACCATGGGCAACTTCGGCGACACCCGCGAAAATACCCCGCAGGTTGATCGCCACGACGACCAGGGCCGCGATGGCTAAAACCAGCATAATCAGCGGCGAATTGCTATTCCCTTGCGAGAGCCTTATCAGCGTCGAAAATGGGTCGGTCAGCCATAGAAATGGATGCATGTCTCCACCGTTGCGGTAACGGTCGAAGAAGAGCAGAAGGTACGGAAAAATCGCCCCCAGCGCGAGTGCCAGCACCGTCGTCACGCGTGCGTGCGCCGGCCGGAAGTCTTGCGAAACGAGGCGCAACCAACGCCCCGCGGCCGACCCGAGCCCCATATACACCACCACGTAGCATAAAAGCCCGCTCACGAAGTACATGATTTTTTCGTCGTAACCTCCATGCAACGTCAGCACGCCTGCAATGAAGGCATAAAGTGCCGCGAGATGAATGAGCAGGTACAGGTATCCCCGAGCGCCACCCGGCAGAAAAGGAGCCAGCAACAGCCGGAAGGGGCCCAATCGCGACAAACTTCGTCGCACGCGGCGTGACAGCACGTCGCTTTCGGTCACCGTAAAAAGTCCCACGACAATCCAATGCAGAGACATGACCACACTGAACAACGCGATAAAACGGCTGATGTCGGCGGGGGTCGAAAATGGCCTCCAGCTTCCGCCGAGAGACGTTCCGACAAAGGCCCAGAGCATTGACATCCAGAAGACTCCTGAGGCGGCAAGCCGTACCCCGGTCGTGCGATTGTCGGCGTCGAACGTCAACTGTGCGATGGCAACCTGCAATAATAAGAGGCAATACCCGATAACCATCGAGGCCACGATCGCGGTCGCCCACCAGAATTCCGGAGCCTCGAATTCAAAGCCGCCGCCAAAAGCCATCATCCCGCCGACCGCCTGCAATGTCACTATCAGCGAAAACAGCAGCCCCCCCAGGACCGCCAGTGTCAGAAAGACCTGCCAGAAGCGCTGGCTCCCCAGCGTGCTGATCGTAAGGGCGACCATCGAAAGCACGATCGACCAACCCAGTGAGGCCACGAGCACGAAAGCAATCGTAGGAACGTCAATTCCTTTGAGCAGCTTGGCAAACGCCATAAAGGGCGTAATGGCCGAATAGTAGATGAAGATCTGGACGACCGATGACAGCAGTTTGCCCGCCACGATCTGCCGGGGCCGCAGCGTCGTGATCGAAAGCACTTCCCAGGCGTGCAGATCGCGTTCAGCCAGCAGACTGCGAAATGCGCCAAAGGGAACAATGAGGAAAACCGCCACCGCCAGCACGACATAATAGGAGAAAAAAAAACCGCCACCGAGTGGTCTATATTCGGCTCCTTCGCCAGCCAGCAGAATGCCGAAGACCGAAATCATCCACGCGGCCATGAGCATCAACAGAAAGGTGGCGACGAACTGTCGGCTCTTGAGCGCCTGCCGAGTCTCTTTCACGAGAATCGGATTCAGCCAGTCGCTGCCGCGTTCGATCGAACCGAGGGGGGGGGCTGCGGTCGCCATTACTGCATGATCCCCTGAGTAATTGCCATGAATGCGTCCTCCAGACTTTCAGTCTTACCCGAGAAATCGACAATTTCGACCCCCTGGTCGATCAGTTGCTTAAGGAGCCGGGCCCGCGATTCCTCGTCGCCATCAAACTGAAAAGTTACCGTTGACCCGGCCACGCTCACCTGGCTCACGAACGGCTGCTCGATCAGCCGCCGCTCGAGCATTTCAGGATGCCGCAGAACGCGCATCGTCAACAGCACTGAATTTCGGCTGCGGGTTCCCTTGAGCGTCTCCATGATCTCTTCGACCGTGCCCCACGCAAGAATCCGGCCGGCCTCAATGATGGCCGCCGAATCGCAGATCTCAGATAACTCAGTGAGAATGTGCGAGCTGATAAGAACCGTCTTCCTCAGGTCGATGGCCAACAGATGAATGAGCTCGCGGAGCTCGACTCGCGCCCGCGGATCGAGCCCGGCGGCCGGTTCGTCGAGAATTAAAACCTGCGGATCATGAATCAGCGTTCGGCCCAGCCCCAACCGTTGTGACAGCCCCTTCGACAGCGTATCGATCGGTTTTTCGGCCAGCTTACCCAGCTCGGTAAAGACCATGACGCGTTCGACCGCATCGCGCCGCGCGGCCCCTTTGAAGCCGTAGGCCCGAGCGTAAAAATCGAGGTACTCTGAGACGTTGACGTTGGGATATCGGCCGAACGAGTCTGGCATAAAGCCCATGATGCGGCGAACCTTGTCGGGATCGTCGACCACTGAATACCCCGCGACAAAGGCATCGCCCGCCGTGGGAAGATCGAGGGTCGCCAGGATCCGCATGGCGGTCGTCTTGCCCGCACCGTTGGGGCCGATGAATCCCACCACCTGCCCCGCATAGGCCTTGAATGATACGTCGTTGACCGCCTTCAGCTTGCCGAAGAACCGGTACAGGTTGCGAAATTCAAACACAGGCCGCGAGCGCTCGGCAGGCGCCGCGTGTGCCGGCGCGACTTCCGGCGTACCGTTGTGCCCCGGGCTGTTTTCAATCACAGAACTCATGCGTCGGCGTCCAGAATCGGAAGAATCATTTTCAGCAGGGCAGGCTTGGCCCACCACCATCAAGGCTTGAACCACACAGATCGACAGGCCACAGCGTCGTGGCGAAAAGACAAGAAACAAAAGTGGAACTGCCGATCAGTAAAATCCCATCAAGACGTGCAACCCCAATGCGGGGCGCGTCTGCTCGACCCCCAGCTCGATGCCGGGGTTCTGAGAAATCGTCGCCAGATAGGTTCGCCGACCCAAGCCCCCCCCGTTGGTCGATTCCTGCCCCGGATTCTGTAGCAGTTTAAGATGGGTTTCGAGTAGGCTCGTCCCGAAGTTCAGCGGAGTTTGCGGTTGACCGTTATACGGATAGGCCCCCCACATGGCGCGCCGCCTGCTGGTATTAAACGAGGTGAAATCAGAAACCGCTGCGGCCCCAGGTGGGGCCTGCAAGGCGTCAGCCGCCAAGGCAGTCGCCAAGGCTTTCAAATCATCATCGCTGGCGGCCGAGAGTTTCATCGTCGCGCCTGCCGGAAGCCTTCTTGCCGAATACAGCCGCCCGGCTTCGTCTTTGACAATCAGCGTATCAATGTCCCAAGCCAGACCATTGGCGACTTCAATCATTCCCGGGCCGGCGGCAGTGACGTCAATTCGCGAGCGCTCGGCCCGCAGAGCAATCGTTTCGAACTGGGCCGTGGTTTGTGTCCGCAACCAGCCGCGCGCCATGTGCTGCGTTTCCGACCAGTCGATGCTTCCCGATTCAAAACCATCGTGATCGGGCCAAATGGGATACACAGCCGTTTCGGGCGAAAACTTCAGCCCCGTCGAGGGAGTCAGCCCGGCATACAGCGAAATTCGATTGAACGAAACGGCCGTTCTCGAATGCTGATCAAGCAGCGTAAAACTTCTCAATCGCGACTGTACCCCGAAGCCGTCGGCGATCATCGCATATCCAAACAAGGC
>JAYTRB010000238.1:0-3513 GCA_043746425.1 Planctomycetia bacterium | reverse complement strand
CTGCGCCCGTTCGGCCGCCAGAAGCGCCGCATCAATATCTTTGCCATGAAACCACAGATTGCCCCCCATCAATCCGTCGCAGTAGCCGAATCGCCGATCGAGGCAGAACTCACCCCCCAGAATCGGAATGATCCACACCTTACGTCCGAACCGTGTGTCCCGAAACTGCCAGCCATCGCCGAAAAACGCAATCTTCCGCCCCAGCTTCAGATACAAATCGGTGTCGAGCAGGTTAAAGCAGGCAGTCGTAGCGCACGTCAGCACGTTCTGGCTGATCCGTACCAGCAGTGAGCGCTCAAGGGCCGCCACCCGGTCTTTGCGGAACCGCGGCACGTGTACCTGCACAATCGCACCGGGCCGACCATCGGGGGTCGCGAATGACTCGTCTCCGCCAGGGCCGACGTACCGATCAAGCCCAGCCTCACAATCGCAAAGAATCGTACTGGAAGCGTTCCCCGTGCAACTGGCCACTGCATGGTCAAGCCATTTGCGATCGCGGGCCGTGATCAGAAATTCGGCATAGATGCTGCGGAACGCCTCAGCATATGTGTCGTCGACAAGGGCTGAGGACGGTCGGTGGTCAAGCACGTTCTGGGATATTCCTGCACGGTGATCGAGAGAGTCTCTGACGAATGTCGGCTGACGAATAACGACTCTTAATCGTCAAATGTTATTGATCTGCTCTCTTCGATCGTCTTCCCCGCCCTTCATAAATCGACTGCTCGGTAATAATCTTGTCCATGAACACGTCATGCGCCTGGGTCGGTATCTCCGGAAACAACTGGCATTCAAAGGCCAAGGCAACTAACGGGGCGTCGGGCCGGGCGTGCTCAAGTAGCTTGTCGTAATAGCCCTTGCCGTGTCCCATGCGCGCGCCGTCACGGGTGAAGGCCACGCCGGGTACCATGACAAGGTCGAGTTCGGCGACTGAAACCTGCCGTTTGGTGAGATTGCGAAGTTCGAGCTTCGGTTCAAGAATCTTGTACATTCCCACGGCCAAGTCGTCCATGCTCGTGAGCCAGAACAGTTCGAGCTGACCGCTGGCATGGCACCAGGGTACGACAAGTTTCTTGCCGTGGGTGAGCGCCGTCGCCAGGTAATCGCGGGTGCGGACTTCCGTCCGCACATCGACGTAGAACATCACCGTCCGTGAGGACGCATATTCGGGAAGAGAAGAGAACGTTTCGCAGATCACACGGCTCACTTCGTCCTTATTCTCCTGGTTGCGACGGTTCTCGTGCGCCTGCTCGCGGATGACCCGCTTTCGTTCGTGTATCTCAATCAAGCCGTCCAACATTTTCTCCTAAAGGTTCAACGCCAGAGGTCAATACGGTCGGAATCGTCCGGGCACATTCCGACGACTTTTTCGACATTATGACAAATGAATTATCTTGTCTCTTGCCGTGTTCGGCAACCGTACTGCCTCAGATCGGCGACGGACTCCACCGCAACACCGGGTGCCGAGCCGCCCGCACGTCGTCGGGCCGGCTGATCGGCGTGTTGTGCGGAGCCGAATGCAGCAGTTCGGGGTCTTCGGCGACAATCTTGCCGATCGTCTCCGCAAACGCGTCGAGCGTTTCTTTTGATTCTGTTTCGGTCGGTTCAATCATCATCGCCTCGGCGACGACCAGCGGAAAGTACACCGTCGGAGCATGAAAACCAAAATCGAGCAATCGCTTGGCAATGTCCATCGCCGAGATTCCCCGCGAATCTTTCAGCGCTTTGGCCGACGCCACGAACTCATGCATGCAGCGGTCTCCCTGCGGAACCGGCAGAACGCCCTTGAGACGCGCTAAGAGATAATTCGCATTCAGTACGGCATTCTCGCTCATTGCGCGAACTCCGGCGGCGCCCAGCGTTCGCAGATAACAATACCCGCGCACGAGAATTCCCACGTTGCCAAAGAAGCTGCGGACTCGGCCAATCGATTTTGACGGCGTTACAAGACGGTAACGGATGTCATTCGCGCCGCGTTCGATCGCAACAATCGGACCGGGAAGATAGTCAGCCAGAAAATCGCGGACTGCAATCGGCCCTGAGCCCGGCCCCCCCGCGCCGTGAGGCCCGGTAAATGTCTTATGCACGTTGTAGTGCATCATGTCGCCACCGAAATCTCCGGGGCGCGCGATCCCCGCAATGGCGTTCATGTTCGCCCCGTCGATATACACCAGCCCGCCGACGCCGTGCACAAGCTGAGCAATCCGCGGAATCTCGCGCTCGAACATTCCCAAAGTGTTCGGGTTCGTCACCATGAAAACGGCAGTCGAGTCATCGAGATGATTCTGCAATTGTTCAAGGTCGACGAAGCCCTGCGGCGTGCTGCTCAATTGAACGCATTCGAACCCCGCCAACGCGGCGCTGGCAGGATTCGTGCCGTGCGCGCTATTGGGAAAGAGCACCTTCGTTCGTTGCTGTCCCTTGTCGCGGAAGTACGCCGAAGCGACCAGCAGAGCCGTAAATTCGCCCTGTGCTCCCGCGGCTGGCTGCAGCGACACGGCCGGCAGACCGGCAATCTCGGCCAGCATCGTTTGCATCGTGTACAACAACTCGAGCATTCCCTGCGTCTGATCGTCGGGCTGATTGGGATGGAGATCGACGATGCCCGCCAGGCCCGCCAGCCGCTCATGCCGCTTGGGGTTGTACTTCATGGTACAGCTTCCCAGCGGGTAAAAATGTGTATCGACCGACATGTTTTTCGTCGACAGGTTCACGAAATGCCGGATCACCTCCGGCTCGGTGAGTTCGGGAAGCGCCGGAGGCGAAGAGGTGCGGTACGCCGGCGGAATCAATTCGTCGAGCGGACGCGCGGGCACATCGCTCGATGGAAAAACGGCCGCGCGACGGCCCGGCTTTGAGAGCTCGAACAAAAGTTGTGTGGCTTGAGAATTTCGCATGAAGGAGTTTCAAGGTTCTAATCGAGGGAAAATGATGAAACCAGAATGACTGAGCCGTTTGAGACGGCCCCACCGAGAAAATCGCCGCGGAATGCTGTAACAAGTCCATGAACGACACGGGAATCAATTGCTTGAAACGACTCTATCGCCCAAGGCCAATCATTTATTGCCGAAGGGCATTGGCCAGTCCCATGATTTCGGTAAAGGTGCGCTTTTCAGTAACGGCCACGAGCAGGCAGTCTTCGAGCCTTTGCTCACGACCAAATGCATATTGTTTCAAGCCCGGGCCGATGTCGAAGCCGGCTTCGCGCGCGCGCGCGATGCTTGCGTCAGCACCCGTCAGACACCGCAGCGTGAATTCCTTGAAGAACGGCCGCTTGGGAAAGGCAAGCTCGAATCCGGCAGATTTGGTCAGCGTCTCGGCCGCATGATGCGCCTTCCGCGTCGAAAGTTCGGCGACCTCCCGCAGCCCTGCCTGCCCCAGAAGCGCCAGATAGATCGTGGCCCGCAGTGCGATGAGTCCCTGATTGGTGCAGATGTTGCTCGTCGCTTTTTCACGGCGAATGTGCTGCTCGCGGGCCTGCAGGTTCAAGACGTAGCACCGCCGTCCCGCGCGATC
>JAYTRB010000237.1:0-5744 GCA_043746425.1 Planctomycetia bacterium | reverse complement strand
GCGATCGATTCTGAGGGGGCGATTGCACCTTGAATCTCGATTTCGGCGATTTCGCCCTTCGATTGACGCAGCCTGTAGCGGGTGCTGGTTCGCAGCGGGACGGGCTGCAAAACGTGCCGGTCGCGCGTCCAGGTGTCGCCGTCACGAAACACATTGGCTGGCAAAAGCCCGATGGTGTCATCGACGAAGACGGCGACCCCCTCGGCTTCAGAGGCAACCGCCATGGCCGCCCGCGCCGACTGCCGTTTGTCTGGCGAAACGTCTTTCAGGCAGCGGTTGATGAACTGCTCGAAGCCAATTGTTTCTGCGAGCTGATTGTCGGCCGTCAGCCAGAAATCGAATCCATTGTCTTTCAGACCGTGGTAGCCCTGTGCCGCCAGAGGGATGGGAAATGGTGGCGAATTTGAATCGTATTCGACCCGCGGCTGGCCCGGCAGTTCCTGTGAAAAGTGGATGCGCTGAAACGTGACGTGCATCCGTTTCTGTCCCGACCGAAGATCGGGTTCGCGTGCCGGGCGATCGGACGGGCTCGACATTGTCACCGTTATCGAGAGCAAAAGATCGAGAGTTGAGCGGCTGACGATCCACCCTTGAGGTGAATGCTGCCGCAGTGTGTGCTCAACCGTCTTCAACAGCGCGATGCGGTCTTTTGGCTTGAGATTCAACTCAGGCAGCGGCTGCGGATTTGTCGTCGGTTTGGCAGCGGGAACAGCCGGGAGCGTGTCATCCGAAACATCGGCAAGATCTTCTTCGACGCTGTTGTCGGCTTGCGCGCTCCACCAGCCGCATCCCGAAAACCACACGAAACATGTCGCCATCACGATCGACGCGGGAACAGTCTTCAAGCGAACTCGCATGTCCTTTTCCTTTGTGACCTGTTCTTTAGCTTCTGGTTGCGATGCAATCGCGATCGCGGCGCGGCGATGTCAGAAAAACACAGACGATCTTCTGGCGTCGGTGGAAACGGCGGCAGAGTATCACCCTTTGGCAGTTTCTGGAAAGGCGAATTTTGTGGCGGCCGGCCCGAAAAGTGCATATCATTACGGGTGCGGGGCAGAGTATTGATCGTAGACCGTCGCCTGACCCACATTCCGAGTTGCATCGCCAGAATCTCATGCGCGAGGTGTTTCATGCCTTATTGCCCGCAATGCGGTCAATTGCACTTTTTAACCCGGTTGCATTGCGAAGACTGCTCGCACGAACAGCACCGGGCTGAAACCCCGTTTCACGACGAAGATTCGGGGGTTGTCGGCGCGGCCGATGAAGACAGCGGCCAGGTCGCTATCGCCCGCTTTCAGAATGGCGCCGAAGCCGGGTACTTTGCGGACGAGTTGATCCGCGAGACCGGACAAGAGGCCCGCGTGCTGACCCGCGAACGGTTCGACGCCGTGCATGCCGCCTGGGCAGTCGATTATATTCTGCTCGTTGACAAGGCGCACGTTGAAAGCGCCACAAGACGATTGCAAGAACTGGTGGCAGCCACCGGCGACGACGATTTGGAACCGCAGTCGATGGCTTCTGAGGGGGCGAATCTTCCTGTCGGGGCTTGGGTTCCGCTAATCTTGACGCTGGCTGCCGGTTCCATCGCCTGCTTCGGAATTGAACGCTTCGAACATCGGGCCCGGCCGCCGGCGCTGGTCGTAGGCGACCATCGCGAACCCCCGCAATTGTGGGAGATTCTCAATGCCACGCGGGGGGCCTGGGTTCAGAAGTCGGAAGGAAGCCCCGGCGTGCGGCGTCTGACGCTTGATTCTGAATTGCATTCCGCCCGACTACAGGAAGATCACGACGGCGATGGCAAGATTGACCGCGAATGGGAATTCTCGTGGAAGAAGCGGTGACGTGTGCCCGTGTCGACCCCTTTGTATACTCGGGACCGCAACAGTCGCCATCTGGCCGCTTTCTCCGCAAGTGAATCCCGAATCGTGAGTCTGTCGTCACTGTGAAAAGATCTCCACCCGCCCAGAAATATGAACGTTCCGAGAATCAATCCGAATGGGAGATCGCCATTGCAGGCGATCTCACCGACAAACAAAACGAGTTGTTTGAACAGCTCCTCGAAGTTCCCCGGCGCAGCCGGGGCACGATCTATTTCGATTCGTGCGGGGGCAGCGCCTACGTCGGCATTTCGCTGGCAGGGCTGATCCGCCTGCGGGGCTTACGCGCCCGCGGCGTTGTTTTGGGAGAATGTTCGTCGGCGGCTTTGTTGCCGTTCGCCGCCTGTACCGAGCGCTTCGTGACGCAGCATTCGTGGTTGTTTTTCCATCCTGTCCGCTGGTCGAGCGAAGAAAATGTGAGAATCGAAGAGGCCGCCGAATGGACGCGGCACTTTGGCATTCTTGAAGACGAAATGGACCAGTTGCTGGCGCGGCTGTTCAACGTCCCCATTGAGCCGATTCTCGCCTGGACGCGCCCCGGCCGGTTCCTCTCAGGAACCGAAATCGTCAATGCTGGTCTGGCGAAAATGATCGACCTGTTTTCAGGAGATCTGCGAAGCCAGATGGGCGGGACAGAAAAAGACAAATGACGCCCGACATTCGGCAGGGGAATTTCGTCGTCACTGCAAACCTATCGTCGTTCGCCGAACAACCCGTGGATGTAATTGCCGTCGAAATCGTTGACGGCGATGGCTCCTGAGTTTGTTTTGCTGGCCTGGGCGTCGATGACTTTGCGTCCGGAATTGTTGTAGACGGCGATTTGACCACCCGAGCCGCTGCCGCCGATGCTGACGAGCTTCTGCTGCGCACCGTTGTACAATTCGAGAGTTCCGAAGCCTTTTCGGGAATTTCCCACGACGACCCGGGGGATGTTCATCGAATCATGGACGCTGATGATGCCGTCGCCATCGGTCGTGCTGTCTAATTCGATTGCCATTCCCCGGTCGTTGACGACGAGGAATCGCCTGGCGCGCACGGTTCCCCGTACGCCCAGAAAATCGAAAGTGACGACGCCTGTCAGTCCGATTACCGAAAGGAACAGGACCAAACTCAAAACGCGCCATCGACGCAAAGTTTTTTCGATTCGCGCCAGGCGTTCTTCGACAGTCATGGTTTCTTCTCCCGCGGCGGAAGCGCGCTTTGCGGGCTGCGTCGGTTCGGTACCGCGTGGCAGTTCACCGGCTGGGGGCATATTGCGCTCGACTCCCTTCGCGGCCTGCGTTTGAGAAATGGTACAACGCCACCGTGCAGCCGCGAAAGGGCCTCGGTCGCGTCGGAAAGTGCGGTATATATCTCAGTCTACGCGATTTACGTCAATCTCGATCTGCGCGACTCACGCGCCGTCGCCGAGAGAAAGAAACGTTTGTTGTTGCCGATGGCATCGCATACGTTGAAAAATCGCCCTTCAAAACAAGAGGGGCAACCATCTCGCCGCCATGTGATTTGTCGGTTTTTTCAGGGTGCCACTCGCAGAAAGCCTCCATTTTCCACGGTCTGTGAGCATTTCAGACAAGAAAAAACGATGGTGGGCTGCCGAATTTGTTCGTACAATGACTGTGGCTGACATGACCCGTCGGCACTCATTTGAATTTGGGTAATCACCTCACGATGCGTCGTCCCTGGCAAATCTGGCTGGGTTTTTTTTCGGCTCTCGCCCTCGTTGCCGCGGGGGTCGGATGGCTGAGCTTTCGCGCGCTCGAATCTGATCATGCTGAAGAGGTGGCACGCCAACGGGCAGCCGTCGAGGAAGATGTACGGCTGGCGCTGTGGCGGATGGATTCACTGATGTCGGCCTTCGTGGCTCAGGAGAGCTCACGCACGGCGGGGGTCTATCAACCATTCGTCGCCGTGCGTCCGACCGAACTTGACGCAACGAGGGCCGATCGAGGTGCGTCGGCCAGCGAGGGCGCCCGCCTCTCCCCGGTTCCGTCGCCCCTGCTCTCTCATCCTGCGCCTCAGATATTCGTGTATTTTCAATGGGGAGCCGACGGAAGCCTGACGTCGCCCCAAGTTCCGACCGGCTCGTCTCGCAACCGGGCTGTTCCCGGCATCGTGACCGCCGAACAGGCCGAAAAGTATGAGCAGCGTCTCGCCCGACTGGAAAGCCTCATCAATTTTGACGAGCTTCTGGCCTCTCTGCCTGTGCCCGATGTGGCTGATGACCCCGCACTTCCTCCGAATTGGCCGTTGCAGAACGGGCAGGCCAACGCGACATCGTACGCCGAGCTTCCCGCCGAGAACGAATTGCGACAGCAGGTTCTGAGCGTCAACGAATATCGCCGGCGTTCGAATTTTGTGGTCAATAACAACAGCATCGCCCAGGGCAGGAATCTGGCGGCCAATGGTCTGTTTTTTTCTGATGAACCGCTTCCCGCGGGCTCAATGACACCGCGGGTCATCGCCGGGGAATTGCTGCTGGCCCGCACCGTGTCGGTGGGTGGGAAGAACTGGTTACAAGGCTGCTGGATCGACTGGGAAACCTTGCGCGGCGAGCTGCAGGCCGACATCGCCGACCTGCTTCCGCAGGCCAATTTGCGACTAGTCGTACAGCCACCCGAAAGCGAACAGACGCGCATGCTCGCGGCGCTTCCGGTGCAGATTGATCCGGGAACCGTTCCGCTGGCGGTGGCCAGCGGGCTTTCTCCCGTGAGACAATCGCTGGTGGTTGCCTGGGGGGCGATGCTGCTGGCGGCCCTGGCCGTCGCGGTGCTGTTGCGAGGCGTGGTGGCGCTCAGCGAGCGCCGCGCCGATTTCGTCTCGGCGGTGACGCACGAGCTCCGCACACCGCTCACCACGTTTCGTATGTATGCTGAGATGCTCGCCGAGGGAATGATTCCCGACGAAGCCGCGCGGCGGCAGTATCTGGGCACTCTGCGGATCGAAGCCGACCGCTTGTCGCACCTCGTCGAGAATGTGCTGGCCTATGCCCGGCTCGAACGCGGCGGTCTGGGAAATCGGATTCAGCCTGTGCCGGGGGAAGACCTGTTGAAACTGGCGACCGGCCGATTGGGCGAACGGGCGGGCGCGGCAGGCCTGGCGCTAACGCTGACGGTCGACACGAATGTCGCGCAGGCCACGGTGCTTTGCGACGCCTCGGCGGTCGAGCAGATTCTGTTCAACCTCGTCGATAATGCATGCAAATATGCAGCCCGTGCCGCCAACAAGACGCTCGAGCTGGATGCGCAGGCGGCAGAGGGAAAGCTCAATTTGCGGGTGCGAGATTACGGTCCGGGAATTTCCATCGAGCAACGGCGGCGATTGTTTCAGCCGTTTCGCAAATCGGCCGATGAGGCTGCGCGGTCGGCTCCCGGTGTGGGCCTGGGCTTGTCTCTCAGCCGTCGGCTGGCGTGCGACATGGGGGGCGATTTGCAATTCGACGCGGCGACGATGGCCGGCGCAGCATTTGTGGTCTCGCTTCCATTGCGGCGATAACGGGCGCGCGCTGGCGCGCCGCAGTTAGATCCCCGATTTAATCACACCCGACAGAATGGTCGCGACTACCGGGGAACGCCGCTCTCTTCGGGAGGCTCGACACCGATGATTTTCGCCGTGGGACGCGACAAGTCGATCAATACCGGCTGGGGCGAATCGCTGGTTTGCGTATTCCCTGCCAGATCGCGGGCTTCAATGCGCAAATGGAGCTGGGGCGCGAGGCGCGGGTCGAGCTTCCACACGTAATGGCCGGTGTTCGGAATCGAACCGGCGATGGGCAGCCAGGGCGCCCTGCCGGTGGTCGAGTAGAACAGCAAAATGGGCTTATCTCCCAGATTGTCGTCGGAGCAGTTCCAGGCGATCAAGAGTTTGTCG
>JAYTRB010000236.1:0-1772 GCA_043746425.1 Planctomycetia bacterium | reverse complement strand
GCCTGGTGTCACGACAAATACCGAGAAGAGATTGAACAGGCAGTTCTGGATATGGTTCTGGCCCAGTTCGAGGCGCAGTGTGAGCCCGACGACAATTGAAAGTCAACGACCACGAGGAATTCCATGAAAAACGCCAAAAGGAAGCGCCAAACCCCGCCGCCGCCGCTGTGTCCCGTACACAACGCGCGGATGCTCGTCGGGCATGTGGCCCAAGGGGTGCAATACCGGTACTGCTGTGTCGCCGGCTGCCGCCAGTCGTTGCAGACGAATCGCAAGTCGAAGCCGGCGCTCGCCGACTGCGCGATAGCAGGCTGTGCGACAAGCGAAGTGGCAGACGAGGAGGCGCGGAAACAAACGTCGCCTCTTTCGTAAGCCGGGGCAGACGGATGAACGATCTTTTAACCTCACAATTCAATCCAGAGACTCTCATGGCACGACGAAAAATCAAACGCAAGCGCGGCGAAGGAATATCAATTACCGGCCCGGCGACCGTCCACGTCAGCCGCCGCGTAACGCTCGTGATCGACGCGCCGCGTGAAGCGCGTGTCGCGCGGCTGGCGAATCGACCCCCATCAACCACCGTTCAGAATCAGAAACCGCCCGACGAACATTTCGCCGAGGTGAACGGCGCATGAATCGATTTCCGGCCGCTAACCCGCCCGATGAAAACCGGCGGCCGGCAACCCGGCAGCCAGCTGTTGCGAATTCTTGCGCAGGGTGCAGAAACGGCGGTGCTATTGAACCGGCGGCGTACGACCCGCTATTCTTTTAAAGCGACTCGCGACACGGCGATTGACTTTCACACAGGCAGAAGGAGCGTCATGGTGGTTGAGGAGAATCCGATTCCTACAGTTCTATTTCTTTGCACAGGCAATTATTATCGCAGCCGGTTCGCCGAGATCTATTTCAACTGGCTGGCGCGAGAGCAGAAACTCTCGTGGCGGGCCGATTCGCGGGGCTTGGCGCTCATGCCCCAGAACATCGGACCAATCTCAGAGCACACTCGCCGCGGGCTGGAATTGCTGAGCGTGCCTCTTCCCGAGCTGCTTCGCTTGCCGATTGATGCGGCTGAGAGCGATTTCGAGGCCGCGCGGCTCATTGTGGCGCTGAAAGAAGCTGAGCATCGTCCGTTGATGCAGTCGCGATTCCCCAAATGGGTCGAGCGCGTGGAATACTGGCATGTGCATGATCTGGATTTTGCCCACTCGACTGACGCCCTGCCGCAAGTCAAAGCCCATGTCGAAGACCTGGTCGCCCGCCTGGCAGCCTCTTAAAAAACGCGAATTGGCTCAGAACATCAGTCGAAATTCGCAAAGACTTTCGTGGCTGTGAATTGGTCGCGGTAGGGATGGCCCTTTCGGGCCACACCTCGCTGATGAAGGAAGCGCAAAAGCGCGGCTGCCGGAAGATCCACGGAATTCGACACAGCCGGGCAATCTTCGATCAGCCGCCGCCGTCAACTGCGTAAAACGCAGATGCCCGTGGCGCCACGTCACGGGATGCGCTGGCGAAATCAATCCAAGAAGTCTCGATCGGCGCTGAGCCGCGCCTGATCGTGCGCCGGCACGCACGCCCGACTTGCTGAATTGTCGCAAAAGACGGCAAATCCCTCTTCTGCCGCCCTGAATTCGCGTCGTTCGCAACGCCGCGGGCAGCGTGGTGGTTGGCTCTACTTAAACTACTCAAAAATCCGACGTCTTTCACAAACGTCAGCTTATGGCCCACGATCATCCTGGGTGGGCCTGTCCCTGGCATCCCGAATGATGGGTGGC
>JAYTRB010000235.1:0-3285 GCA_043746425.1 Planctomycetia bacterium | reverse complement strand
TGTCAATCGCCCTGGCGCCTCTTGTTACCGGGGCCGCCGAAGCTCCGCAGACAATTCCCCTGTGGCCCAAAGGCGCGCCGGGGTTTGAAGAGCGCAAGGACGATCCCGAGCGAGCCGAGAGTTATTGGGTCAAAAACATTCATAATCCATCATTGACTGTCTTCCTCCCTCCGGCCGATAAGGCGAACGGAGCAGCGGTGATCGTCTGTCCGGGGGGCGGGCATCGCGAGCTCGTCTATAATGCCGAAGGTCGCGAACCGGCCGAGTATTTAAACAGTCTGGGTGTGGCAGCGTTCGTTCTCAAGTATCGGCTGGCACGTGAACCCAATTCTCCCTACGACCTCAAAAAGCATCCCCGCGAAGATGCGCAACGCGCACTGCGGCTCGTTCGCAGCCGCGCCTCTGAATGGCAACTCGACCCGAACCGCGTTGGTCTTTTGGGCTTCTCAGCCGGCGGCGAGGTAGTCTCGGTGGTGGCCTACGAATCGGGAGAGGGCGATCCTGCCGCTGCCGATCCGATCGATCGAGTGAACGCCCGGCCTGATTTTCAGATGCTGGTTTACCCCGGCCCGATGGGAGTTCCTGAAATAATTCCGGCGAATGCGCCCCCGGCCTTTCTAATCGTCGCCAATGACGACGGAGCGGCCAATGTCGTGACGAACATCCTGCAGAAATACCGCGCTGCCAAGCGTCCGATCGAAGTTCACATCCTGGCGCGGGGTGGCCATGGGTTCAACATGGGAAATCGATCTAAGCTGGCCTCCGTGAAGACGTGGCCTCAGCGCATGGCCGACTGGATGGGAGACAACGACATTCTCGATCCGTCGCAACGCGCCGAAGACGAGCGCCGCAGGAAAGAGCGAAACCAGTAGTCAACTTCAAGAGCGTCCACCGCAGAAGACGTCGCTTCGAATGCTCCGTTGAGTCGCGACGGGTGGCTCTGAATCTCTTTCCAATTTGCCGTCGCCGCCTGACAGCAACGCCGGATCGACATTCAAGACTTAAAGGATATCCGCTTTACGACAGCGGACGTCACGCGGAGACGCGTACAATCAGAGCAACCATTGTTGGGTCATATGGGTCTACAAACGTCTTGTGAATGGCCATCACCGTCTCTCGGAAAGGGATAAGCCGTTTTGCGCCCGGCCGATGGCTTTCGCCGCGTCGGGGCGCCAACCCTGAAAACAGACTCCAAAGAGCCGTCAGCAACGCCCTTCCCTCTCACTCTGCATCTCCGCACAAACTGCCTGGATGAAAACGATTGCCGCGCGAACTTCCATGATCAAAAGCGTTCTCTGCGTTAAGACGGAGTGCTCACGCCGCGAGATCAGCGTTAAACCCTGTGATACGCACGCTTTTTCGCAGACCCCTTGGGGGGTTCGTGCAGATTGCCCACCCAAGCGGTTCTTCAAGTCGCACGAAGTCCCGCCGAGCTTCGCCTGTTCAACATCTTTCTCAGCCATTATACTCCAAGACTTAGCCAGAAATGGGCTGTTTTTGCCTAAAACAAATGCCATTTGCCGAAAGTGCGGCACCACCCCCTTATCGTGGAGTTCGTGGGATGTCTGAAGAGGTTAAGCTGCATGCCAATGAGGCACTTAAAGGGGGCAGTCGCCAATTGCGCGGGACGATCGCTCAGGAACTGGTCGCCCCGCCGACACCCGGGCAGAAGCCGTTCGGCAGCGAGAGCGAACAGCTCATCAAGTTTCACGGGTCGTACCAGCAGGACAACCGCGACCACCGCCATGAAAAGAACGCCGACGGCACGCCCAAAGGCAAGGAATACATGTTTATGGTCCGCACCCGCATTCCCGGCGGGAAGGTCACGGCCCAGCAGTTCCTGGCCGAACTCGATCTGTGCGACCGGTTCGGCAATGGCACACTGCGCGTGACGACGAGGCAGGGGTTTCAACTTCATGGAGTCTTGCGCGAAAACCTCAAGGCATCGATCCGAGCCATTAATGACATCAAGCTGACGACGCTGGCGGCATGCGGCGATGTCGAACGCAACGTCATGTGCTGCCCGGCCCCGTATCACAACAACAACGTCCGCAGTAAAATGCAGGCCATGGCCGACGGGGTCGCCGAACATCTCAAACCCCGCACCACCGCGTATTACGAAATCTGGCTCACCGACGAAAATGGCGAGAAAACAAATGTCGCCGAGAACGTCGAGCCCGTTGTCGCTGAGCCAATCTATGGAACGACGTACCTTCCGCGAAAATTCAAGACGGCCTTCGCGCTTCCCGACGACAACTGCATTGACGTTTACACGAACGACCTTGGCTTTCTGGCGATCGTCGAGAACGACGATATCGTGGGCTACGACGTGCTTGTCGGGGGCGGCATGGGGGTCACTCCCAGTGCCAAGAAGACATACCCCGCACTCGCCAAGCCGTTGGCGTTTATTACCCCTGAACAGGTACTGAAGGTCGCCGAGGCGATTGTCAAAGTGCAGCGAGATTTTGGCAACCGATCAGACCGGAAGCTAGCGCGGCTTAAATATCTGATTTCCAACTGGGGAATCGATAAGTTCAAGGCCAAGGTAGAAGAATACTATGGCCAAACGCTTCCGGCTCCGCGGAATGTCGAAGTGACCGACGTTGACGACCACATCGGCTGGCACGAACAGGGAAACGGCAAACTCTTTCTTGGAATCAACATCGAGAACGGCCGCATCAAAGACGAAGGGGCCTATCGAATGAAGTCGGGCCTGCGAGCGCTGCTTTCAAAATACGGCATGAATACTCGGCTGACCCCGCTGCAGGGGGTCATTTTGTGCGACATTGATCCGCCAGAGCGAGCCGTCATCGACAGGCTGCTCGTCGAATATGGCATTCCGGCCGCCGAGGATCTGACGCTCCTTCGCCGGTTTTCAATTGCCTGCCCGGCGTGGCCCACGTGCGGTCTTTCGGTGACAGAGGCCGAACGGGCTCTCCCCGCGATTCTCGACGTGATGGAAATCGAGCTTGCCCGGCTGGGACTGGGCGACGAGCGTATCGCGGTACACATGACCGGCTGCCCCAATGGCTGCGCCCGGCCCTATACTCCCGACATCGGCCTTGTGGGGAAAGCGGCTGGCGAGAAATACACCGTCTTTCTGGGAGGCAATGCCGAGGGGACACGACTGGCCTATATCTTCAAAGATATGGTCCCCAAAGATGACATCGTTCCAGCCCTGGCGCCGGTTTTCGAGCGCTTCAGGCTCGAACGCATTAATGGCGAATCGTTTGGCGATTTCTGCCATCGGCTCGGCAAAGACACGATTGCCCCGACGGCAGAAGA
>JAYTRB010000234.1:0-2180 GCA_043746425.1 Planctomycetia bacterium | reverse complement strand
ATGCGCACGTGCTTTGTCAGCCGGTGTTGCGACAATTTTCGGTCGTTGCAGGCCGGGTGTCCGTCGGAGGTCTCGCCTGGGGCCAGCCAGAAGGCCATTTGCGAAGTCGTTTCGATCGTGTTGCCTTTGGCCGTCAGCTTGAGTAATCGGCTGGAGGAGACCTCCCCGGCGCCGTCGGCCCGCGATCCGGCCTCGGTGGGATTGAACACCTCTGGGAAAAACGGCTTGCCGCAATTGAAATTCGCTGCTGATTGAAGTTGTCGTCCGTGGTCAGTGCTGTCGATGAACTCTTTGCCATGCCACGTCAGCGAATGCACGGCTCCCGCGAGCCGTGACGTCGTCGTCATCACAATCTGTGAAGCCCCGGCCGGCGAGCGAATCACGGCATTTCCGGTCCTGCTGCTGTCGGGCGATTCCGCGGCACAGACGCGCCAGGCGAGGGCGACCGACACCAAAGCAACAAGACAATAATAAATTCGTCGATCAGGCATTTGCATTTTTAAGGAAAGAAACAGTGCTTTAAGGGCAGGCGCGCGTCGACCACATCGTCAGCGGTCGGCCCGATGGCCCGTGCCAACGGTACGTGTTAGCGATTCTCGATGGGGGAAGCGAGTCTGACAGGCCAACCAGACAACGAGAACCTCATTGGACATATTGATCTTTTGAAAGTGAAGTGCATCGAGCGCGAACTTATCGACGCCTGCTTCGACATCACCGCAAGTGTTGTCGGCTTTCACTTCCGGCCCAACAACGATTCTCCCCTTGAGTGTTTGAAAGTGCCTCTGATTCGCCGTCTCATCCCAAAAACGTCATCTGCCACAAATACGGAGAATTGCCGGCTGGGCCATGGATCTGCCTCTTTCGTGCCGATTCCTGTTGGGAACGTCGAAGCTGAATTCTATCCCGGCGGGATGATGGCGGTGAAGTCGGCTAGGCCGAAATGCCAACGGCCCCGCTTTCGCGGGGCCGTGAACGCGGCGCCGAGTGAGCTTGGCTTCGCCCGGTTCGGCGCCTGCTGCGTGTTACCGCAGTCTTGCAAGCCCCTTTCGGGGAACAAGTGCAGTATCGGCTAGGCAGCCTAAAAGGTCAAGTGCGACAGCCCCAAGACGTGCAGTACACAGCGACGAATCGCATTCAGGTCAGAATCAACGACACAACCCGTAAAGTACGATCTTTGCCCTGTGGCAGCGTTTCGACCTTCATGAACGCGATCGAGTCGATCCAGCGCAACCGTCGTTACCATGTCGCATTTCGCCCACATTTTTTCACTGCGAAACTTCGTGGGGAGCGATTCCGGCGACATTTCATGATGACATGCCTCAATTGGTTTTGGCTCCGTTCCAGACAATGGAACGAGGGTGCATACTTCCCGATGGCGATGCGAAAGAATGACGACCGGGCGACACTTCACCATCTCTGGAGGACGGAATCCAGTGTCAAAGTCGCACATCAATACTGCACCGCGCACGGGATGAAACTTAATGTTCATTCAAGCATCGTCCTGACTAACCGCGTTTTCTGCTTTCTGACATGGGCCACGTTTCAACATCATACATCGAGAAACAAAATCTGACAGTCAGAACTCATTGTCACCGAATGACAAGTTCGACGAATGCGTTTTCTAAAAAGCCGAGGAACTCCGACGCCGCAATGCAGCTGCATTTCGGCTACGACATTCTTGTGAAGTTCCACGGTTCGATACGAATGCCGCCGGCACTGAAGGCCAAGCTTGTCAACAGCTCATGGACGACGGCACGACGCGTTGACGCGCCCTGAAAGCATGAACGACGAACGCGCCAGATTACAGGATCGCAATCTGGCGCTTGCACGACTGCGATTCTACCCACAGCCGATTCGATTCCGCGAAAGAGACATTTCGCGGCCAGACGGTGTCGGACGGCGCCGTCGAGACGTTCGACCTGATCGCACACCCGCAGGCTCTGCGCTGCAATGCCTGGTACCATTGGAACGGTTACCATTGGAACGACGACGGATCGGCTCGTCGCGGTGCTTGGAGTTGCCGCCCGTCAGATCCCCAATGTCCGCGGTTCGCACCGCAATCGTTGCCGAGTCGAAGACCCGCAAGGCGTGACCCAGAAAAAGGTTCCGCGAGCGGTCGGATTTACCGGAATTGGTCGAATTAGGACAGAGCCCGAATGTCATTAGTGTGTTCGGCGGCG
>JAYTRB010000233.1:0-7418 GCA_043746425.1 Planctomycetia bacterium | reverse complement strand
AGCGTGACCGATCTGAATCGGGCGAAAAAGTTTGCCTCGAAATTCTCGCTCGACGACGCGGTAGAACTTTCGATTCCTGAAGTCGCGGCCGATCCGAATCCTGAAATCTCGCGGCTGGCGACCGAATGCCTGGCGCTGATAGAAGCCTATGGCCCGCTGGTCGATATTTTGCACCGCTCGCAGCACGAAGAGGCCCGCCGCGCCGCAATTACCGGACTTCGCGTATGGCTGCCGAGAAACCCGGCCAACAAAGAACTGCTTAAGGCTGAACTCGCCAAGCGGTTTCCTCCCGACGACGCCGACGTCGTGTATCGGTTGCTGTGGGGGTATGATGACAACGACGCGCGGACGAAACAGGTCTCGCAGCAGTTGATCGAATGGATGGCCAATGAAGAGATTTCGATTCGCGAGCTGGCATTTTACCATGTGTTTCGGCTGACGGGGAAGACGCACGATTATCGTCCTAACTCCCAATTTCAATTGAAGTCGGGCCTCAAGCACTGGCAGGAGCATCTCAAGAAAGACGGAACGCTGCTCCCGGCACAGAAGCCGGTTCCTAATCCACAGTAATTTTTGAATCGCCGGAGGGGGATACGGCCAATTGGCCGGCTACTACGAGGCCGCCCTGCATGACGGCGATAAATCTTCGGCGGTCTTCCAGAAGGGCGATGTCGGCCAGAACGTCGCCATCTACGACGAGAATGTCGGCCAGTTTGCCGGCTTCGACGGTTCCAAACTCAGCGTCGCGACCCATGATCTCGGCCCCCGTCTTCGTGGCGCAAGTAATGGTTTCGAGAGCCGAGAATCCGACATTCTTCACGAAGAACGTCAGTTCGCGGGCATAGTCGCCGTGCGGGTTCCAGGCAAAGCCATAGTCGCCCCCCATTCCCAAACGGCCGCCCGCCCGCAGAATCCGCCGGCAACTCTCAATTCCGCCTTCGAGGGTTTCTTTGTGTCCGTCGATGACCCGTTGCGACATGCCGAATTCTGGTCCGTGCTCGATGCTGGCTAATTCAAAATACAGCGCAGGAACGGCCGGCACGTTGCGCGCCAGCATCATTTCAAGTGCTTCGTCATCGATAAAGGTCGCATGTTCGAGGGCGTCATAACCAGCCCGCAGGGCGTTCTTGATTCCCGCAGTCGCCCGGCAATGTCCTGTGACTTTGAGGCCGTGATTATGCGCCGTCGCGACCACGGCATGCATCTCGTCGAAAGTCATGCACAACGTATGGTGGTCGTTTGAGTCGGGGGCTGCGGCATCGCCTGTGGGATACGTCTTGACCCACTCAACGCCGTCTTTAACCAGCCTGCGAACCGCAGCCCGCGCTTCGTCGGGCCCATTGATGAGCAACACCAGCCCTTCCATGCCGATCTTGCGAAAATCGGGGTTCCAGTCCATGAGGCCGCCCACGCCGCAGATTTCGCGGCCGCTCGATGCAAGCCGAGGACCTGGTGTCACGTCGTTGTCGATCGCCTCCTTAAGCCAGAAATCGATATTGAACAGGCTGCCCCCGCTGCGGGCGGCGGTGTAGCCGCACTGCAGCGCCAGTCGCGCATTGCTTGCGGCCAACAGCGTGACGTATTCGACCGGATACTTGATATCGAGGTCTTCGAGCGCCGCCACGTTAAAATACGTCGAATGGAAATGCGCTTCGACAAGACCCGGCATGATCGTTCCGCCGCGGGCGTCGATCTGCCGCGTCGCGGCAGGCACAGCCGGGGCGTCGCTGGCGGGGCCGGCGTACGCGATTTTCCCGTCGTGAATGACAACGGCCGCATCCGCAACGGGAACACGCCCCGTACCGTCGACGAGCCGGCCGTTGGAGATGACTGTCCATCCCGTGGCAATTTGCATGACATGATTCCCGGCAGCACGACATCAGAGAGATTCGAGAAAACCAAGCACGACTCGTAACGTAGCTTCGTGGGCCAGCCAATGGATCTGGTGTCCGATTTTCGGGAATTCGACGAGAAATCCGTCTGGCAGGCGTTTGAGGATTTCCCGCGCGTCGGCCTGGCCCAGCATTCCGCCGGCCGCCTCGTCGGCGGCCAGCAGCAACGTCGGGCAATGCACTTTCGACCACACAGCGGGGAAGTCGAGCCCGTCGCGCCATGAACGCTCGAGAATCGGCGTGTAAACCGCCGGATCGACATCACACAGCCACCGGGCACTGAAGCGAATTGAGGCCGAGTCTCGCACATCGCGCAGCCGCAGCGCTCGCCCATCAACGTCGACTTGCAAAACAACGTCGCCCAGCGCGCGCGCGATGGCGCTCACATCGCGGCTGCTGCCGGCCAGCTTCTGCATCGCACCGAATAGTGGCCAGTAGGCCGTTTCATGCACGCGGTTCAAAAACGCCGCCGAAGGGGGGTCTTCGGCAATCACGGCCCGCACGCGGTCTGGGCATTCGGCGGCCGCCACGGCGGCCACCATAGCCCCCAGCGAATGCCCATAAATGACAACTTGTTGCTTGAGCTGGCCGATGAGAGCAATGATGTCGGCCAGGAAGTCGCGGATGAGATACGCGCCTGGCGTGCGCGACGAGCCGCCGTGGCCGCGCAGATCGGGAGCGACGACAGTCCATGAAGGAATGAAGGCCGACAAAAGGGGTGCAAAATCGCGCCACGACCGACCGACTCCGTGGATGCACAACAGAGTGTCGCCATTGGCGGGACCTGTCGCGACACGCAACTTCGCGCCCGGCATGACGACGTCTCGTTCATGGAACCAGGGGGAAGCGTCGCGCAAGGTCATATTATCGGGATTCGTCGCGATAGTGCGATCGTTCATCCGTGCAACTCCGACGAAGATCGATGCGTGCAGGCAGACATGTTCTTAAACTATCGCGGCGGAATGATTTCGACAAGACAGTCGCGACTTGCCAGTTTCGACAAAAATTGGCAAGAATAAAGAGGTGACGGCATTCTTCGAATGCTTCACGCGCCAGTTCCATGTCATTCTCATGGCACTGAGAGAGGTTGAAAACCTGTCGGCAACGTCGAACATCATATCGAAACGGTGGGAAGGATTACGTGATGCGGAACAGGAAACAACTCGTCGGGCTCTTGCTCTTTGCGGCACTTCTGGCGAAAGCTGCGTTTGCCAGCGACGACAAATCGGAACAGCCGGTATCGCCTCCGAAAAAATCGGCAGGGCAGATCTTCGCCCAAGACAATTTGATCGCGTGGTGTATTGTTCCCTTTGATTCCAAAAAACGCGGACCGATCGAACGGGTCGCGATGCTGCGGCGGCTTGGTTTTCGCCACTTCGCCTATGATTGGCGCGACGAGCATCTGCCCACGTTCGACGCAGAAGTCGCCGAATTGCAAAAGAATGGAATCGAACTCACCGCCGTCTGGTTTCCCGCACTCGACGCCCAGGGAAAGCAGCTCCTGCAAGTTCTGAAAGCACGCGGCGTCAAGACGCAACTTTGGCTGACAGGCGGTGGTGAACCAACCCGCACGCCAGAAGAGCAGCGACTGCGAATTATCGCCGAGGCCGGCCGGGTGCGCCCGATTGCCGAAGCAGCCGCGGCGCAGGGCTGTTCGGTCGCGCTCTATAACCACGGGGGCTGGTTCGGCGAGCCTGAAAACCAGCTTGCCGTGATTCAGGAGCTGCAGCTCCCTAACGTGAAGATGGTTTACAATCTGCATCATGGACATGCGCATCTCGACCGGTTTGAGGCACTGCTCAAAAAAATGCAGCCGCACCTGGTCGCACTCAACCTCAACGGAATGGCACGTGACGGCGACCGGCAGGGGCGCAAGATTCTTCCGCTGGGCGCGGGAGATCTTGATCTTGAGCTGCTCAAAACGATTCGCGACAGTGGCTATGGCGGCCCCATCGGAATTCTCGGACACACCGACGACGATGCCGAAGAGCGTCTGCGCGACAATCTCGACGGACTCGACTGGCTGCGAAAGCAACTTCAAGGAGACAAAGCGGGTGCGAAGCCGAAATACCGCACGCTGCCGCTGCAAGCCGTGGTACCCGCCGCATCTGGGTTAGCCCCGACCTCGGCACTCGTCGAAGGCCGGTTTGGTTCGGCACTTGACGCGCGCGTCGCCCGCGCCGAGGTGGCCGGCCGAAGCGAATATCGTGACCCCCCCTTGACGGTCGACTGCTGGGCCCGCCTGTTCGACCGGCAGCCGTTTAACATCATTGTGGCCCATGAACCGAAGTCGTCGGGGACGCACTGGGAATTGTTCTCGTTTGCGGGAACGGGCAAGTTGACGGCTTATCTGCCGGGAATGACTCCTGACCATGTTCACTCCGAAGCGGTTGTTACCGATGGCCAATGGCATCACCTGGCGATGATCTATGAGCCCGATCGCCTGCGGCTATTCGTCGATGCAAAACTCGTGGCCGATGCGGCAATCGTATCTCGAAAAATGCCGCCGCAAGCAGGAGGGCTGGCCATCGGCTGCCTGGTGACGCATGAAATTGGCTGCGCCGGGCTGATCGACGAGGTGCGGCTGACGCGCGGCGTCCGCGAAATCAAGACGATTCCCGATGCGCCCTGCGCCGCCGACGAAAACACCTTGGCGCTGTGGCGCTTCGACGCACGCCAGGACGGGGCAGTTCGGGGCGAAGGAGTGCTGAAGCAGCCGGCGAAACTGGTCGCGGCACAAACCCGAGTGGCGTCAGTCGCACCCGAACCGCCGCCGGGCGTGCAGCACGTGCCGGGCAATCAGAATTTACCGGGCAATCAGAAGATACAGATCAAGCTGATCGACCGCTCTGCTGACGATGTCTTCATGGCGGTCAAGACCGATCCGCAAGGGCAGGTGTTCGTGGGGGGGCGCGAGGGGGTGTTCGTCTTTGTGCCCCGGGAGGGAGGCGGGTTCTTTCCGAAGCGAGCGCTGTATCACTTCGCCCAGGATTCGATCATCATCGGGCTCGAATGGCGCGGTGACGATCTGTTTGTGCTGACCTCGAGCGCTCTGTATGTACTTCCGCGGGGCCGCGTTGAGCATGAGGGGCTCAAACCTGTGCGACTGCTATGGGGTCTGCCGCTCGACCTGCACGTCAGCTTTCATTGTCTGGCGTGGGGTCCCGAGGGAGATTTGTACCTCACGCACGGAGATCCGCTGTTGCAATACGGCGACTGGTCGCGTCCCGACCATTGGGGGCACTGGACACTCCATCTTGAGCCCGGTGACCGCCGCGTCCCCTTCACCGGCTCTGGCAGCGTGTTGCGCCTCAAGCTCAGTCAAACACCTGCCGTCACGTCGGCGACGTCCGCCCAGGCCTCGGCTTCCTCGAGCTGGCGCGTCGACGAACTCGATGTCGTCGCCACCGGCCTGCGTGGCCCCGTGGGCCTGGCATTCGATCGCGACTGGAACCTGTTCACGAACGATAATGATCATGAATCGATGGCCGATCGTTATGCCCCCGCCCGGCTGTTGCACGTCACGCCACACATCGACTTCGGCTGGCCGCGGGGGTGGATGGCGTCTAAAAGCCCCGATCGGTTCGATCTGATCGAACCCATGGACGCAGAACTCGGGCGGGGAGTGCCGTGCGACCTGGTTTATTATGATGAGCCGGCGCTTGCAGATGCACTGCCAGGCCGCTTGCTGATGGCGCGGTGGGATCGGCACGCAGTGACGGCGTATCCCCTGCTTCCCCGCGGGGCCAGTTTCGAGACTTATGAAAGCAAAGTCGTCGAAGGACAGAACAATGCCCGGCCCGTCGGGTTGGGGGTCGGCCACGATGGTCGGTTGTTTGTAACCAGCCTGTATCTGGCCGGGAATGTCGCTTCACCCTATTGCTACAGCGACCTCATTGTGGTTGAGTCTGCTGCCGATGAGGCCGCACAGTCTGTCTCGACATACAATCCTGTCTCGCTCCCCGACGCGGGGTTGTGGGCCGAGCTGGAGAGTCCCTCGTGGTTGCGCCGCGGCTGGGCTCATCAGGAAATCCTGCGTCGCGGCGGCGGCCTTCTTGATGAAGCCACCGATCGACTGGCCCGGCTTCTTCACGGTCAGCCTTTGGAAAAGAAGACGACCACAAAAGTGGTCACGTCACAAGACCATCTGGCGAATCATTTGTTGTGGCTGGCGGCCGCGTCACGAAGTCCGCAGGCGTTGACGCTTCTTGCGGAGGCGGCGAAAAAGAGAGAGGGGCCAATTTACCGGCAGGCGCTGCGGTCCTTGGCCGATCTGGCCCGGCAGTCGGCCGCCGGCGCTGGCAACACGGCAAAGCCCGCGGGCGCGACGACGATCGATGTCGAGTCGTTGCAACCGCTGTTCGTCGCGGCGCTGAGCGATGCCGATCCGCGAAACCGTATCACGGCACTTGCATTTTTCCACGATACTCCGGCTGACATGCCGTTGCAGGCTGTTGCAGCCGCAGGCACTTCGGATGATACGTATTTGCGACAGACAGCGGTGCGGCTGATCGCGAAACGGGCACGGCCTGAAGATCTGGAAGGGCTGCTGACGGCAACCGATTCGGCAACGCGCCTGACTGGCGTTCTCGCAGCCGGATTGCGGCTGACCGTTCCTCCTCTTCACGAACCACCTCCTGCAAATTTGCCGCTGGCTTTGCCCGCCGAGGGGGCGTTCTTCAAGCTGAAACTCCCCTTTGCTGATGTCTCAGAGCCGGTCAGCCTGACGGCAGCCGGTCGTTGCGGCAGTTACACTATGGCCCAGTATTGGCAGACGACTGCGCGGTCGAAAGATCTTGAGCGGCTCTTCGATTTGCTCCGCCTGCGGCTTGATGATTCAGACCGGCGTGTGCGGTTGCAGGCGGCCTATTTCCTGAGTCTGTTGCACGACCTGCGCACTGAGGAATTGGTCGAACGCACCCGCCTCGACGTCATCGTTCGCGACCTCGAACCGACGCCGGCTGTCGCCGTCGATCGGGCTTGGTTGCTTGGCCCTTTCGCAGATGGCGACCAGCCGGGAACGAAGCCCCACCCCCCCGAACTGGGATTCATCGACCTGACGGCACGCTACGGCGCGTTGATCTGGACGGAAATCGCCGCCGAAAATCACGAACTGCCGTTGCCAAGCGCGCCCCAGCCTTCATCGGCATATGTTGCCTTCCGCGTGCAAAGTGCCGCGCGCCAAAACGGCTCGTTGCAAAGCAACACACGCCATGTTGTTGCCGCCTGGCAGAACGGTCGGCGGTTGACCCCATTGCCCGTGTCGAACTCGTCTGACGGCCCGCGCTGGCTGCTCGATCTGCAACCCGGCGGCAACGACCTCTTGATTCGCTCTCGACTCGATTCGTCGCCCCAGGCATTCAGTCTCGCGCTGCACGCGCTCAAGAATGTGGCCGTCATACTGCCAGACAAACTGGATTCCAACCTGCTTGCCGAGCGATTGCGCGCCGCGGGCCAGTCAGATGGGGTGTCAGTTCCGCGCGAGTTCATTGAAGTCAATTGGCCCGAGCAGGTGAAGTTGGGCAA
>JAYTRB010000232.1:0-3186 GCA_043746425.1 Planctomycetia bacterium | reverse complement strand
TTTGCGCGACGAACTTCAAGAGAAGCTGGGAGTGTTTCCGCTTCCCCGGTTCTGGGGACCACTGGCCGGCATCGGCAGCACGAAATGGATCGTCGATGCCACGATCGAAGTGCTTGCACAGCACCGCCCGGCCCTCACGCTGGCCTATCTGCCGCACCTCGACTACAACCTGCAGCGTCTGGGCCCCGCTGACCCGCGCATCGCCTCCGACATTCGCCAGGTCGATGCCGAGGCGGGCCGGCTGATCGACGCCGCCCGCGCGGCGGGGGCCGAGGTCGTCGTTTTGTCGGAGTACGCCATTACTGCCGTCGAGCGACCTGTGCCTGTCAATCGCATCTTGCGCGAGAATGGGTTTCTTACTGTTCGACACGAAGCCCCAGGCTGGGAGACTCTCGACTGTGGTGCCTCGCGGGCATTTGCCGTCGCCGACCACCAGGTGGCTCATGTCTATGTCCGCCGGCCAGAAGACATGGCTGCGGTGGCCGAGCTCTTGCGTCGGGTCGATGGCATTGAACAGGTTCTCGACAGCAGGGCACAACGCGAATTCGGTCTCGATCATGAGCGTTCGGGCGAATTGGTCGCTGTGGCGGCGCCGCGCGCCTGGTTCAGTTATTATTTCTGGCTCGATGACCGCCTGGCCCCCGACTTTGCGCGAACGATCGACATTCATCGCAAGCCGGGGTACGACCCCGTCGAGCTGTTCGTCGACCCGCAGCTCAGGTTTCCGCGGCTGCGCATTGCGGCGCGGCTCGTGCAAAAGCTGCTCGGATTCCGGTATTACATGGACGTAATCGGCCTCGACGCCACGATCGTCAAAGGCAGCCACGGCCGCCTGCCCGCCCCCGGCCGCGAAGCGACCGACGGCCCGGTATTTGTCTCATCATCGCGGGCCATCGAACGAGACGACATTCCTATGACGGCCGTCAAATCGATGCTGCTAGAATTGCAGTTTGGAAGGTAGCTCGCCCGTAAGTCAATGCGATCATCGCTCCAGCGTTCCCATGTGCGCCGACAGCCGTTCGATCTGGCTGTGAAGCTGTTTCATGTCGTCAATCGTACTGTGTACGAATGGTAAGACATGCTGCGGGCAGTTCCCGATCAGGTGCTTACGCACAACCGATTGCAATTCGCCCCAGGCCTTGATTTCGCCATGAAACATCATCTCCCGCGGCGTGGCATCGATCGGCCCATCCGTATTCAAGCGGCACACATTCTGAAACAGGCGCGAGTTTTCGCTTGCGGGCCGAACGCAGGCTGCCCTCGCCAACCGTTGCACGCGCCGTGCGAATTCGATAGATAGAAGTCGCCCAGATTGCCCTCTTCAACCAGGAACCGCCCTATGAGCGCTGAAGCCCGCGTCGCTGAACTCAAATTGATTTTCCCCGATGCTCCCAAGCCGGTTGCCACGTACCTTCCCTGTGTGCAGGTGAAAGAGCTCGTGTACGTCTCTGGGCACGGGCCGCTCAAGCCCGATAAGACACTCATTACCGGTCGCGTCGGGGCCGATCTTACCGAAGCCCAGGGCAAAGAGGCGGCCCGCGCTGTCGGTCTCGCAGTTCTGGCATCGCTGCGAAAGTATCTCGGTTCGCTCGATCGTGTTGTGCGACTGGTAAAAGTGCTGGGAATGGTCAACGCCACTCCCGACTTTCAGAATCATCCCGCGGTCATCAATGGGTTCAGCGATTTGATGGTCGAAGTCTTCGGCGAACCAGGGAAGGGCGCCCGCAGCGCCGTGGGCATGGGCTCGCTTCCCGGAAACATCGCTGTCGAAATTGAAGCGATTTTCGAGGTTCGCTGAAGCGCGGCTGTCGATTCGTGTTTCATTCGCCACCCAAAAATCTGCCCCCATCCACGCGGTACACGCTGCCCGTGGCGAAATCGGTGCCCTCCAGCAGGTAGAGCACCAGGTTGTTTGCATCTGCGGGGGCGCCGATTCGCTTCAGCGGCGACGCCTGTCTGATGTCTTCGACGTCTTGCGACGACAGATTTGGCGGCGGATCAATCATCGCCGGTGCAATGGCGTTCACCGTAATCGTCGGCGCCAATTCCACCGCCAGGGCCTTCGTCAGCGTCACCAGGCCCCCTTTGGCCACCAGATACGGCAGAAAGTTGCGATAGGGGCGGTCAACGGCCCAGTCGGAAAAATTGATGATCTTCCCCTGCAGTCCGTTGACGATCGGCTGTCTCTGCATGGCCCGTGCGGCGGCGACGGCGACCAGATACGGAGCCTTCAGATTCGAGGCGATGGCTTCGTCGAAATCGACCGCTTCAAGTTCGTCGAACGGCCGCGGATGAAACTCACTGGCCATATTGACCAGCGCGTCGATTGACCCGAATTCGCTGACTGTGCTTGCCACCAGCGCCTCGGCCTCGGCGGGCTCACGCAGATCGGCCGCGAAGACGGCCGCCCTGACCCCCGCGCGGCGCACTTCAGCGGCGACCGCCTCGATGCGCTCGCGGCTTTTGAAATAGCTGAGGGCCACATTCGCACCGCGCCGCGCCAGCTCATGCGCCAAATGCGCACCCACCCGGCGGCCCCCGGTGATCAACACGGTTTTGTCTTTGAGATTCATGGCAATGCTGCTGGTAAGGCTCGGCGGTGATTCATCGTTCTTCCATTTATTTCTCTCGCAGCCAGTCGCCGATAAAAAGCTGGCTGCTGCTGTCGGCCGTACGCGTCGAGGTCCACAGCAGTCGCTGCCCATCCGGGCTGAAGACCGGCAAGACGTCGGTCTTGTCGCTGTCGGTAATTTGAGTCACTTTTCCGGCGGTGAGCTTTCCCTCGGGATACGTCAGCTCCATTGTAAACAGGTGAAACGGATTGCGGCGGGTCGGGTCAGAATAATCGGCCCCCGCCCAGATGAAGTATTTTCCAGTGGGATGAAAATACGGGCACCAGTTGACGTGATCGAGGTTGTTCGTCAATTGAACTTCAGTCTTGCCGTCAACCGAAATTGCAAACACCTGCAACATGTCTTTCTTCTGCCTGTCGCTGCGGAAGATGATCCATTTGTTGTCGGGAGAAAAAAATGGCCCGCCGTCGTAACCTGGGGCGTTCGTTATCTGCCGCACATTGCCGCCATCGGCGTCCATGACATAAATGTCGGGGTCACCGTCGCGCGATGACGTAAAGACGATTTGCTTGCCATCAGAAGAGTAGCTCCCTTCGGCGTCGTACCCAGGGGC
>JAYTRB010000231.1:0-2849 GCA_043746425.1 Planctomycetia bacterium | reverse complement strand
AAGCGCGCGACCGAACTGCGAGACTGAACTGCGCGACCGACTCCCCGCACGATCGTTGTGGCCTCCTGAAAGCACCTCGCATGAAGTCTGTCGTTCTGGCCTGTGCTGCGGTTTTTTGTCTCGTCCATTCGCCGGCCCATGCTGAGCAATTCGAGACGATCACCAACTCGCTGGGAATGAAGCTCGTTCTCATTCCCGCGGGCGAGTTCCAGATGGGGGCCGAAGAAGATCCGACCGATACTTTGAACGCCTTTCCCTACGCGCCGCGGAAATGGCTGGAGGGAGAAACGCCGCGCCATCGCGTGCGAATCACGCGAGCGTTTTACATGGGCCAGCACGAAACGCGACTCAAGGACTTCCTCAAGTTCTATCACGGGGCCGGTTACGAGCTCGAGGCCGAACGCGACGGCAAGCCGAGTTGGGGGTACAATTCCGCAGGCAAATTGATCGAATCGGCCAACTTTCGCCCCTGGCAACCCGGCTGGGAGCAAACGCAAGATCATCCCGTCAACTATGTGACCTGGAACGACGCCGTGGCCTTTTGCAAATGGCTGAGCCAGAAAGAGGGGAAGAAGTATCGGCTCCCGACCGAAACCGAATGGGAGTACGCCTGCCGTGCCGGGACCACGACCCGCTACTGGTGCGGCAACGATCCTGAAGAGCTGGTGCGGATCGCCAACGTCGCCGATCAGGACGCGAAAGGCCGGTTTCCGAACAACGTCATTTCCGATTTCAATAAAACGGGAATCAAGAAAAATACGAAGGCCCCATTTCCGTACTTGGCGGCGAGAGACGGTTACGTGTTCACCGCCCCGGTGGGCAAATTCCGTCCCAATTCGTTCGGCTTATACGACATGCACGGCAATGTGTGGGAATGGTGCCAAGACTGGTACGCCGACGATTACTATGGCAAATCGCCAGTGGAAAATCCCCAGGGACCAGCGGCCGGCACGACCCGCGTGTTGCGCGGCGGCGGCTGGAGCAGCGCTCCCGTGGGAAATCGTTCCGCCTACCGCAGTGCAGAGCCACCCACCCACCGTGATTTCCCCGTCGGATTTCGCGTGGTGCGCGAGCGTGAATGAGCATGGCCGGCCAGCCAACCCAATCTTTCGGTTGTCGTACGACAGTTGCTGGTTGACGGGAGCGAGGTGGAAGTCATCTGGTCAGGGTTGGCGACGAGCGACCGTGCAATCGTAGTAACGGTTTATTTTCGAGATGGATATGCCTGAACGACGTGAAAAACGGAAACGCTGGGTGCAACGCGGGCAGTTTGCCGTGGAGGTCGAGGTTGACGTCGTTTTTCCGGACGAAAGCCCCGGCGAGGCTTGCCTGGAGCCGATCACGGTTCGCTGGCTCGACGAAGTCGCACGCCATGCCGAAGTGGGAGACGTCGCGTATCTCCAAAACGTCGGCCGTGTGTTCCAACTCGTGGCGAACTGAACGCCCGAACCGATTCTGACTGCAATGTCTGTCTACCAGCATTGCTCGGAATTCTCCATCCCCACCGCGGGAGAGGCCGGCGGCGAAATGGGGGCCATCCCTGGATTCCAACTTTTGAAGTTGCGCGTTTTTCGTCAGGCTCGCATGGGCACACGGTTTTCCTTCGGGCAGGCGTTTTCAAGAATCCTCAGGATCTTTTTGACTCCGCTGGCTGTTCGAAGTTTTTTCGCCAGCAGCCGGAGCTCGTTGCACTCGGCAAGATGGCGAATGGCGTGGCACATTCCGTACGTGCGTTGGCGTTCCTACCAGCGGCGTTGCTGCCGCGTCAAGTCGCGGCGACGCAGTTGCGTGGCACGGTGCCATTCCAAGTCGAGGAACGCGGCCAAGGCGAACTCGACCCATTTCTCGAATCGCTCAAACTGCCGGAACCGATAGTGATGGAACCCCAGCGTCGATTTCAGCTCCTTGAAGAACAATTCGATCTGCCAGAGCAGGTCGTAAAGTTCCACAATCTTAGCCACGGCACGTGTCTGGTCGTTGGTCATCAGAATCTTCTGCACGTCATCCTTTCGCCCTTGGGGACGTGTCTTTGTCGAAAAGACGAGCCGCACTTTTCCAACGGAATGCACTTCTCGCCTCTCCTGATGCACATGAAATGTGCGAGGTTTTGCTTTCGGCCCCATTCGGTACTGCGAGACTCGACGCTGAGCGGCGAACTCGCCAGATCCGTTTCGACGTTCACAAAAGTCGCCTCGTTCAGGTGTTCGGCAAGTCGAGGCGACATTCTAGTCCAGCCGCCAGGCACTTCCCGGAAAAGCGTCGCCATCGCCGCCGATTGGGCGCACGACATGGTTTGGCGACGCCCCCTGTTTGCTGTGTAACTTATCGAGACATCCTGACGGCATTTTATTTTTGAAAAATTCACGATCCGCTGTCGATTTGCGTCACAGTCATTCGACAATACCATGTACTGCGGTGTGCTGACTTACTTTTCCGTGATTACAAGGAGTGAAGACCATGATTCAAAAAACACTGGTTTGCAGCCTGTTGCTCGTCGGTTTAGCGGTTTCGGCCATTGTGGCTATGGGGGACGAGAAGCATGACCATCTGCCGACTCCGCCCACGAACGCGGGACTGGAGAAAATGAAGACCTTGGTGGGCACCTGGGTCACCGCCGACAAAGATGGCAAGCCGACGGATGAAGTCGTTTCTGTGATCAAACTGACTGCCGGCGGCAGCGCGATTCACGAGACTCTTTTTCCGGGACAGCCGCACGAAATGGTTTCGATCTATACTCCCGAAGGGTCTGATCTCGTGATGACGCACTATTGCATGCTGGGCAATCAACCCCGGATGAAGGCCAACACAAAATCGCTCGGAAACAACTCCGCGGGAAACAAGCTCAAATT
>JAYTRB010000230.1:0-7650 GCA_043746425.1 Planctomycetia bacterium | reverse complement strand
GTCTGACCGACGGTGCGGTCCCGGGGCTCAGCCCCGATCGCAAACTGATCGCTTATTGCAATGGATCAGAGGTGGGTTTGTTCGATGTAACGAAACGGGAAGTGATTGCCCAGCAGTCGGTTTCGGAAAAAATGCAGTGGCCTTACATGGCCTTCAGCCCGTCGGGAAAGCGGCTGGCCTGCATTGCGTTTGACAAAATCCTCGTCTGGGAAACAGCGACGGGAAAACTGCTGCGCAACATTCCCGCTGCGGGCCTCAACATTCATGGAGCGATCGACTTTGCCGACGACGGGTTCGTGCTGGCTGGAGGTAAATATCTGATCGATCTCGAGAACCAGTTGAAGCTGTGGACATATGAGGGACAGGAAAAGGTCTGCTCGGTGGGGGGCACCACCTTTTTCGCCACAACCGACGGCGAACAAAAGGCGGGCGCGCTGATCGCCGCCAGAATTCCGCATGCCGCAGCAACCGATCTGCTCAAGAAGGCTCTGACCGACCCAAGTCTGTTCGTGCTGAGGGCCGGAACGAACGTGAAGGTGAACGTTTCTGGTATTCGGGATGTGTCGCAGCGGGCGCATGTGCTCGACGCGATGACCAAGCGACTTCAGGCGATCGGTTGCTCGGCAGGGCCCGCCGGATCGATCGAACTCCTGGCGATTGTCGATGGTCCAAAGGAACGGACGGTTTCGTTCTTTTCGTCGGGCGATTACAAGATGCAGGAATACATCGCGAAAATTCAGTTCATCTATGAAGGGCAACCAGCGTGGGAAGCAAGTTCGACCAATGTTCCAGGAGTCGTGTCGCTGAAGAAGGGTGAGAACATCGGCAGCGTCCTGAAGGAACGCGAAAAGCCCGACTATGGTTTCTTTGACCGTGTCGAACTCCCCCGATTTCTGCAGAAACCCGCGGGCGGACAGGGCCCGAATCGCTCATTGACGCTGGGCCAGTCGCGGGTGGGCTCTGGCGGAATCAAATAATCCGGGGGGCCGCCAGACTCCAGGCAATGCGCAGGCAGGTTTTCAATCTGCCCGCGCGGCATTTCCGGAAAAACCAGACTTATCGGGGCGGTCGAGAATTGACTCGCCGGTACGACGGCCTATGTTTTGACAGTGTGTGTTCGCATTATCGAAACCGGGTTCTCGCATGGATTTATCGACCGCACCGCAATCACTGCCAGCCGACCGTGCGCCGGCTGATGCCCGCGCGTGGCTCTGGACCGGACTGGCCCTGCTATGTCTGTTTCTGGGCAACGCCTGGCGGATGGAAGCTGATCCCGATTTATGGGGACATCTTCGTTTTGGCCTTGAATCTCTGGCGGCCGGAAATCTGGCCGATTCTGATCCGTATTCGTACAGCGCTCCGGGCGCCGCATGGACGAATCACGAGTGGCTGACGGAACTCGCGCTGGCCGTCTGCTATTCTGCCCTCGGCGCTCCGGGATTGATTCTCTTGCGAGCTTTCCTGATGGCCGGAATGCTTGCCGCCATTGGCTTACTGATCGCCCGGAGAAAGCTCTCGCCCGAGGCGACTCTCGGCGTGGCCTTGTTTGGAATTACCATTCTGGCCGAGTTTTATCGGATTCGCCCGCAGATGTTTACGTACACGGCTTTTGCCTGGTTGATCGTACTCTGCGACGGGCACCGTGTTGGTCGGCGCGGCGGCCTGTGCCTCATTCCTCTTCTAATGGCCCTGTGGTGCAATTTTCACGCAGGGTTCGTCGCCGGTCTTGGCATTTTCGGCATCTACTGGTGTCAATTCGTGTGGGAAGCGAGAACACACGTTGATCGTCACCGGGAATGGCGGTTCCTCGCCGCCATTCTCTTGGCGGCAATCGCAGCCACTCTGCTGAATCCATATGGCATCGATTATTGGCGCTATGTGCTTTATGCCGTAACACTTCCACGTCCCGCGATCACCGAGTGGGGGCCGATTTGGTCGCAAAATCGGGTCGTCATCGGATGTTATCTGGCGGCGGTGGCAATTCCCGCCGCGATGTGGCTGGGAAGCACTCGCCGACAAGCTCCGGCAGAGACAGTGTCTTTCGCACTCGTGGCGTTTCTGGCAGCGCAGCACGGGCGACATCTGCCATTCGTGATAATACTGGGAGCGATCGTCTTTGCTCGGCGCTGGCCCGCGTTCCAATCGGGCCTGAAGAACCGGCTTTCGCGAAATCGAAGTCCTGAATTCCTGCTTCCGGCCCGTTTTGGGCTGGCGCTCTTGATGCTCGTTGCCATTTTGGGAGGGGCCACGAAACTGACACGCGAAGTGTCGGCGGCAACGACTGAAGGTGTGTTGACGGTTCGGGCCGAGTTCTACCCAGTGGCAGCGGTGTCATTTCTTAAGCAGCAACGGATCTCGGGCAACCTCTTCTGTGGTTTCAGTTGGGGCGAATATTGCCTGTGGCACCTGGCTCCCCGCTGTCGTATCTTCTGTGACGGACGTTATGAGACCGTCTATCCGCCCGAAGTTTCGCGTCTGGCCCTGTGCTCGTTCGATCTTGAAGAAGACCGCCGCGCACTCGTCGAACAATTCCCCACTGATATCCTGCTGGTTCCGGTCGACCAGCCGTTGGCCGACTGGCTGGCCCGAAACGACAGTTTCGCTGAGATCTATCGCGATGGTGTCGCCCGGCTCTTTCTCAAACGGACCGACAGATTCGCCTGCTTTTTACCCGCCCAGGCGGCGCGGTTGTCGCCAGTAAAGCCAGGCCAGGCGCTCGTCGCCTTTCCATAAGCGGGCTGCCAACTGGCGGGACCGCGGGCATATCGCCCCGATCGCAGGCGACCGGACGACGTAAGGCGACACTGTAACCTCAATTCGCCGAGCGCGATCACCACTTTGTCGCCATTGCGCTCCGCGTGCTGCACCTTCGATCGCGGCCCTGCGGCCCAACACCGACGTCAGCCAGGCCATCCTGACCTGGCATATTCAATCTGGTACACTGCCTCTCAATCGCATCACGCAGTGGCTGTTTGTCGTCTCGGCACGAAAGAAGCGAGACCTGTTCCTGGGAGCTGCAGGAATGTCACATCTGGTTTTGCGTCGGGTGGTTTGCCCACTCTGCGTTGTGGCCGTCATCATTTCAACGAGGCAATTTCTCGTCGCCGACGATTTGACCGAGAAGCAGGTCCTCGGGGCGATCGAAAAAGCCAAACAGCTTCTGCTCAAGCTGCAGCAGGCCGATGGATCCTGGTCAAGTGTTGAAGTCAATCAGATCGGTGGCAACGATACGTACGTGGTCGGCGCCACCAGCGTGGCGCTGTTGGCGCTGCTCAACACAGAGATGTCTGTCGCTGATCGCGAAATTCAGGCCGGCCTCAAATGGCTCCGTCAGCAGGAGCCCACGTCGACCTATGAAATCTCACTGATGATACAGGCCCTGGCCGCGGCCAAGGATGGAGCGGTCGACACGAAACGCGTCGCCGCCCTGGTGCGCCTGCTCGAAGAAGGGCAGGTCCGTGGGGGACTTGGCGCCGGATTGTGGAGTTATCGCCCTGACATGAACGGTTCCGGGGTGGGCGACCCCAGCAACGGGCAGTTCGCCGTGCTGGGCCTGCGCGACGCGCAGGAAATGGGAGTCCCCGTCAGTCTTGACACCTGGCGCAGGGCCCGGCACCATTGGCTCACGAACCATAACCCGGATGGAGGCTGGGGCTATTCGGGCGGCGGCCGTACAGGACGACAAAGTTCAGGCAGCATGACATCTGCCGGCATCGCCATGCTCGTCATTACCGAGGCGATGCTGAAGGGTGACGAACGGGAAACTCATCTCGATGGCACGCCGATCTGCTGTTCTGAACGCAAACCCGACAAGTCGCTCGAAACCGCTTGCCGCTGGCTAGGTAACAATTTCGCCGTCCGGAATAATCCGGGGGGCGAAAATCGCTGGCTGCTTTATTATCTGTACGGGCTCGAACGGGCAGGCCGGTTCAGTGGCCGCCGATTCTTCGTCAGCAGCCGCGGTCATCAACATGATTGGTATCGCGAGGGAGCCGAGTATCTCGTCAGCCAGCAAGATCCCATCACGGGCTCCTGGAATGGAATGGGGATACCCGGAGGTCCGGCAGTCGCTGCCAGCTTCCCTTTGATTTTCCTGTCGAAGGGGCTGGCTCCTGTGCTCATCAATAAGCTCGAATATGGCCGACGCGACCCGAAGCACAAGCAGGTTGTGGGAATCGATTGGAACCGCCATCCCGACGACGCCCGCAATCTGACGCAGCTCATTTCCAACCTTCCGAAGTGGCCGCGCCTTTTGAACTGGCAGACCATCGACGCGGCAAATGCGACTGTCAACGATTTGATGCAGGCTCCGATCCTCTACATCAGCGGATCCGAAGTTCCGTACTTATCAATGCAGGAGGTGGGCCTCCTCAAAGAATACGTCATGCAGGGGGGCTTCATCTTTGCCGTTAACAATTGCCAAAGCGCCCGCTTTGACGAAGGGTTCCGCGACCTGGTTCGGCAGATGTTTCCGCCGTCCGAGAACCAACTCCGAAAACTGACTGCGGCGCACCCCGTGTTCCGTAGCGAATTCAACCTGCTTGACGAAACGACTGGTGCACCGGCTGCTGAATTATGGGGTCTCGACTTTGGCTGTCGCACGAGCATCATCTATACGCCCGAAGACCTCTCGTGCCTGTGGGACAAATCAACGTCGTTTTCGATTCCGGGACGTTCAAAGCCTCTGCTGACGATGATTGCCCGGGCGACGCGCGTGGGGGTCAACGTCGTGGCATACGTGACGGGGCGAGAATTGCTTGACAAAATGCAGCGTCAGGAAATACTTCCTGTGAATGAGTCGACCGACAGAATTGAGCGGGACTTGCTGCAGATCTCGAAGATTCGCTACGAGGGCGATTGGGATGCAGCCCCCAAGGCACTCCAAAACCTGCTGGCGGCTCTTAACAAAACGTCGCAAATGGCGGTCTCGACCAGACAGCGCGACATGACGCTGATCGATTCGAATCTATTCCGCTACCCGATCGCCTACATGCACGGCCGGTACGATTTCGCGCTTGGCAAGAATGAGCAAGAGAAACTCCGCGACTACATCACGCAGGGTGGAGTGCTGTTTTCCGATGCCTGCTGCGGAGTTGCCGAATACGACCGCAGCTTCAGGCGGTTGATGGAGCAGCTATTCCCCGACAATCCGCTTAAGCGGATTCCCGTCGACCATGAAATTTTTACTGATAAGGTCGGATACGAACTGAAGACCGTCAAGCTCCGCGGTCCCGACCCGAAAAAATCGAACGCAGCCACAACAGTTGCCATTCGCGATGCCGAGCCGTTTCTTGAAGGCATCGAAGTCGAAGGCCGATTCGTGGTGATTTACTCAAAGTACGACATCAGTTGTGCTCTGCATCGTCAAGCCGACGTACCGTGCATCGGATACATGTACCTCGACGCCGTTAAAATCGGCGCGAATGTGATTCTATATGCACTGTTGCAATGATCGAGGTCTAGGCTGGCGGCGCATCAACTTCATGCGAAGCCTCTTCAATCGCGGCGGAAATCTCGCGGCGGGAGGCCAGGTAGTAGACCCCGCCCACCGCAGTGATTGCCAGGCTCACCACACGGAATGCCAGTGCCGCCATCAAACCGGCCCCCTCGGCCTGCGCATCTGAGACCGTTTCCGGACTAACCAGCACGTAAGACTTTTGAACGGCCCACTCAAGTGCCCCCACTCCCCCTGGAGTCATCCCCAGCACGCCGACCAATTCAGCATTGGGCATAAAGCAAAAGTGCGATGTTAGATCGGGAATCCAGGGCTGTTTCATCCACAACGCGCAAAAGAAAAATCCGGTGATCAGCCCGGCGTGACCGATCAGACTTAATCCCAGCGCAGCGAAGACGGTCAGCGGCTGCGACTGATAGAGTTTCACCCCGTGGATCAATTCGCCGACGATGTGGCCCACGATTGGTAATCGTGGCAGGCGATTGACCCAGCCCCACCTGGTGGTCGCGGGGATCAGCATCAACACCAGTCCGGCAAGTCCAGCGAGCGTGCCGAACCACAACAGGGCCGTATTGGCTTTCACTTCAGTGCTGTCGGGAAAGTCATGCGGAATCAGGGTGGCGACGACCCCCACCATGAAGAGCGCCAGCAGCCCCAGAATGCGATCGAGAAGTACAGTTGCCACGGCGACGTACCGGCGGGATGACTGATCGCGTGCCAACAACACGGCTTTGAACAAATCACCGCCGACCGATCCTGGCGCTACATAGTTCGCCACCAATCCCAGGAAACCGTAGCGGACGGCGTCGCGAAGGCGGAAGGCAAATCCCTGGGCCCGCACAAGCAGATACCAGCGTCCGAACGTCGCCAGCGTCGAACCGCCGATCAGCAGCAAGGCCCCGAAGGCGTAATTCCAGTTTTTGGGAGTGCGGGCAATCTCGCCAAGCTGCGTTTTTTTGTCGAAGTACAGCCACACGAAAATCCCCAGCCCCACGGGCCACTTCAGCCATTTCCAAGACTGACCCAGAAAATGGGCCGCGGCTGCAAGCGGACCGCGATTCGGGGTGTGCCGGCCGGCTGCAGGCAGTTCTTCAGATTTAGCAGGAGATTCGGACACGCGAGATGCCATTTCAATCGAGAAGGTAATTGCGGGCAGAATGAACGAAGAGACGGGTATAGCCGATTTTGCTTCAGTTCGCCAATTTCTCGCAAACGTCTTGCGGGACCAATCCGCCGAAATTCACGAGTCGAAAGCCCACGGACACAGCGAATGGTAATGACGAGCAGTCGGGCGCGTTTTAAATTGGATGGCGCGCTGATTGATGGCGTTTGAAAGGAATTGCACGGTTCGAGCGACCTTTGATTCGACGGCCGTCACGGGCAAAGTCGTCACAGGGCATCTGTCGGTTCAACTCGCGTGGCTCGCAAATCGTGTCTCTCATATCGATGGAGATAAAGAACTTGTTTTGTGGCAAATCTCATCGGCTGCCAGAGTTATCATTTTCGGCCATTCGGGTAAATAACGGTTTGGACGTTTGTCATGCCGAAAATACCGCCGACACGCGAGAGGCGGGCGCGACTGCCTGCCAACGGTGCGATCAGAATTGCAAATTGCGTCGCCACAGTCGCAGGTCTATAATCGCTTTTGAAGAGTTGCCTCTGAATGTCGTCAGGTGATGACTGGCAAGCCTTTTGGTCCGCGAATTTCATCTGGGAGAATCGAGCATGTCCGAGCGTCTTGATCGTCGCGTATTCCTGAAGCAGACGGCTGCCGTAGTTGCGGCCGGAACACTGGCGGGTCTCACCGGGCAGGCGCGGGGCGCCGACACGAAAGCGCCGGTGTTTCAGATCTCGCTGGCCGAGTGGTCACTGCACCGGACATTGCAGAGCGGTAAGCTCGACAACCTCGATTTTGCCAAGACTGCCAAGAACGAATATGGAATTGAGGCAATCGAGTTCGTCAATCAGTTTTTTAAGGACAAGGCCAAAGACCAGAAATACCTGGCCGAACTGAAAAAGCGGGCCGACGATCTCAGCGTCAAGATGCTGCTCATCATGATTGACGGCGAAGGCAACCTGGGGGATGCCGACTTGCGGAAGCGCACGCAGGCGGTCGAGAATCATCATCAATGGGTCGAGGCCGCGAAGTACCTCGGATGCCATTCGATTCGCGTCAATGCTGCCAGCAGCGGATC
>JAYTRB010000229.1:0-3375 GCA_043746425.1 Planctomycetia bacterium | reverse complement strand
TTACGCCCCCGGCTCGAGGGGAATCTCTCGCGTTTGCAGAAAGAGGGCTTTCTTCTCGCCTGGAAGCGTAAAGTCGAATCCGCATGAGCGGAAGAACTCTTCCGAAGAGGTGATCGCCATGACCTCCAGAATTTGTTCTTCGCGGGCCCGCCCGACACAGGCCTCGACCAGCCCCTTGCCGACGCCGTGCCCCTGATATTCGGGTAGGACGACCAGGCTGCGCAGCTCGGCAAGTTTGCTGGAATAGATCTCAAGCGCGGCACAACCGACGATTCGGCCAGCGTCTTCAGCGACGAAGTAATTCGGCAACAGCAGCGCCAATTCGTCGATCGCTCGGGGGAGGAGTTTGCGCTGCGCGACGAAGGGCGCGATCAGCTCGGCCAGCGGCCGGATATCTGGTCCGCGAGCGGGCCGGACGACGATGGACGAAGGTGTTTCTGACATATTCGGCCTTTCCGTTGGGCGAGGCGCATTTCCCGTTGACGATCAACTCAGTAAACTACTGGATTCACTGATGCAAGAGTCCACCAGAAAGTTCGTATGAATCGCAATAAGAGCCGAGACAATTTTGAACGGGCATGCCGGGTCATTCCCGGCGGAGTGAACAGCCCGGCGCGCGCCTTCGGGGGCGTGGGGGGGGCGCCCCTTTTTATCGAGCGGGGCGAAGGGGCTAACCTCTATGACGTCGACGGCAATCGACTCCTCGATTACGTCGCTTCCTGGGGTCCGCACATCCTTGGGCATGGCCACCCGGCAGTCGTCGCGGCAGTACGGCAGGCACTCGAATGCGGCACGAGTTTCGGGGCGCCCACAGAAGTCGAGACGGCCCTGGCCGAGAGAATCATTGATGCGATGCCGTCGATCGAAAGCGTACGGATGGTAAATTCGGGAACCGAGGCGACCATGAGTGCGATCCGGCTGGCGCGGGGCTTTACCGGGCGCGACGTCATCGTCAAATTCGCCGGTTGCTACCACGGCCATGTCGACAGCCTCCTGGTCAAAGCCGGCAGCGCCGCCACGACACTGGGAGTTCCTTCCAGCCCGGGCATTCCCAAAGGATGCACTGCCGATACGGTGTGCCTGGAATTCAACGACCTGCAGCAAGTCGATGATCTTTTCAGGACGCGCAAAGGCCAGATCGCCGCGGTGATTCTCGAACCCGTCGTTGGAAATATGGGGGTCGTCGTTCCGCAGCGGGGTTTTCTGGAACGCCTGCACACGATTTGCCGGCAGGATGGCGCCCTCTTGATTTTCGACGAAGTGATGACGGGGTTCCGGGTGGGGTACAGCGGAGCGCAGGGCCGGCTGGGCATCAAGCCCGATCTGACGACTCTGGGCAAGATCATCGGCGGGGGAATGCCCGTCGGGGCATACGGGGGCCGTGCCGACGTCATGCGTTTTGTCTCGCCCGTAGGGCCCGTCTATCAGGCGGGAACGCTTTCGGGAAATCCCCTCGCCATGGCCTGCGGACTGGCAACCTTGCGCGTGCTCAAAGAAACAAATCCTTATCCGCAGCTCGAACGCATGACAGAGCGGCTGGTCGCGGGGTTGTCTGAGGGGGCGCAGGCCGCAGGAATCGCCCACAATGTGGCCCATTTCGGCAGCCTGTTCACGCTGTTTTTTCATGACGCTCCTGTGACTAATTACACAGTGGCGGTGAAATGCGACACGCAGCGCTTCGCACGCTATTTCTGGGGAATGATTGAACGCGGCATTTATCTGCCATGCAGCCAGTTCGAGGCGAATTTTGTTTCGGCGGCCCACAGGCCCGACGATATCGAAGCCACAATTGCCACTGCACGCGACGTCTTTGCGAGCATCGCCTGAATCATTGGGCACGATCGCCCCATTTTGCGGCGCGGCGCAACCGAACGGTGCGATCGCATAACGATTACTTTCAATGATCGTCTTGAGGCGAAAAGCAGCCGCACCGCCATCTGCTCGTTTCGGCAGTCTGCTCGTTTCGGCGGCCTCTTAGTTGACAGTCGCCGCCGCGGCCTCTTTCAGGGCTGTCAACTCACGCCAGATCGCAGAAATCAGCACCGGCAGGCCTTTTCCAGTGACAGACGACATCAGCAAAACGGGCCGGTCCATTTCCCGCGAAAGCTCGTCGGCCAGTTCCCGAGCGCCAGGCAGCTCGGCTTTGGAAACGACGATGATTTCGGGGCGCTCGACCAGCGACAGGTCGTAGAGCTTCAGTTCTTCGCGAATCTGGCGGTAATTTTCGAGCGGGTCAGTCTGATCCATTGGGTCAGGTTCGACCAGATGGACGAGCACCTTGGTACGTTCAACGTGCTTGAGAAATTCGTGCCCCAGCCCGGCGCCGGTGTGCGCGCCTTCGATTAACCCCGGAATGTCGGCGACCACGAACGAAATCTCTTCGCCCGCACTGACCATGCCAAGATTCGGGTACTTCGTCGTAAACGGATAATCGGCAATTTCTGGATGGGCTCGCGACAGCCGGCTCAACAGTGTCGATTTGCCGGCGTTCGGTTTACCAATCAGGCCCACGTCGGCAATGACTTTCAACTCCAGCGAAATGAAGCGCTGTTCGCCCGGCTTGCCCAGTTCAAACTCACGGGGCGCACGGTTCGTGGCCGTTTTGAAGTGCGAGTTCCCGCGGCCACCTCTTCCACCCGCGGCGACAACGAGCGAGTCGCCCGAATGGGTCAGATCACGGATGATAAGACCCTCTTCGGCATCGCGGATGATGGTTCCCGGCGGAACAAGAATGACGATATCGTCACCATGTCGGCCCGACCAGTTGCTTCCTTGCCCCGGCTTCCCCGATGTGGCACGCCAGTGCTTATGCCCCGCCAGAGCTGCCAGGCTGTCGACGTTTTCCTCAGCGACAACCAAGACACTGCCACCATCGCCCCCATCGCCGCCGTTTGGGCCGCCGCGTGGCGCTTTGAATTCATGGCGGAAGCTCAAGCAGCCGTCGCCGCCGTCGCCCCCCTTGACAAAAACAGTAATTCGATCGAGAAACATGGCCTGACGATCGGGGGTATTAACCCCCCAGTTGAGGAACGGGGGTCGAGGGACGAGTGAAGAAACCGCAAGATCAAGGATAGAAGATCGTGGGCGGGAAGGCAACTCGCAGGCGGGGGTTCTGCAAATGCGCTACTTTCTTGCTGTTTCGAGGCCGAAGGTGGCGATCAGGCAATTGAGCGCGTCTTCGCCGCGATTGAGATCGACGACCGTCGAAATGCGAACTTCACTGGTGCTGATCATCTGCACGTTGATATTCGCATCGGCCAGGGCGCGAAACATTTTTTCGCCCACGCCAGTGTGCGTTCTGAGGCCGATCCCCAACACCGACAATTTGGCAATGTCGCGTTCGTGACTGACTTCGGCGCCGCCCCACGCCGCCAC
>JAYTRB010000228.1:0-5955 GCA_043746425.1 Planctomycetia bacterium | reverse complement strand
ATTCTCGTCGCTTTACCAAACGGGCTCAAAAGCTCGTCGTACTCTGGCGACCGACTCTTACCACATTTGAATTTCGAGCTCTAGGTCGACTCCGAATTGTTCGGAGACCTTCGTGCGCGCCAGTTCGATCAATTCGAGCACTTCTTTCGACGTGGCGCCGGGATGGGTGACGATGAAATTAGCGTGGCGATCGCTGAACTCGGCGTTTCCCATCCGCGTTCCCTTAAGCCCTGCCTGTTCGATCAGCCAGCCGGCGCTCATTCCGCGAGGGTTCTTGAAAATGCAGCCGGCCGACTGAAACGTCAGCGGCTGCGTGGCCTTTTTCATGATCCAGAGCTTGCGCATGCGGCGGCTGATTTCTTCGGGGTCTTCGTGGTGCAGTTCGAACCGGGCCTCGAGAATAATCAGCTCATTCAGGCTGCTTGTGCGATACGCAAATTGCAGTTCGTCTTCTTGCCGTACATAGCGCTCGCCGGTGGTCGTCACCACGCTGACGCTGCGCACATACTGCCCGATATCGCCGCTTTTGCCCCCGGCGTTACCATGCAAGGCCCCTCCGACCGTTCCTGGAATTCCCACGAGCGTGTCGAGACCGGCCAGCCCCTCTTTCACCGAATGCGAGATGAGGTGCGACAGCGAAGCTGCCGATCCGGCGGTGACGGATGTTCCCGCGACATCGATTTTTGAGAATGTCGGGTCAGACAGGTGCAGCACGACGCCGACAACCCCCTCGTCGCGAACCAGCAGGTTCGACCCGCCTCCCAGAACCCGCATCGGAAGATGCTGCTGGTGGCAATAGCCGACCACCTCAACCAGTTCGTCCGCAGTCCGTGGGGTGACGAGATATTGTGCCGTCCCGCCCGTCTTCAGCCAGGTGTGGGGGGCCAGGGGAGCGTCGCGGCACGTGATTTCTTTGAAGTCGTCGAGTGAACGCATGATGAACTTTGCCGATGTCTCCCGCTCCCATGGTTATCAGAACATCTCCGGGCAGAAGCTCATCCTCTAATGTTGTCAGCGCCTGGTCAAGTGTATCCACATACCGCGCCGAACCTCCCTCGGCAACCACGCGCTCGGCCAGATTTCGCGAAACCTGCTCGGGCTCGTGGTGAACGTGCTCGCGGGCGGCAAATACCGGAACCAGCAGAACCCGGTCAGCCTGAGCGAGGCTCTTGCCAAATTCCGAAAAGAGGGCCTCGGTCCGCGAAACCTGGTGTGGTTGAAAAATGCACCAGAGCCGTCGGTTGCAAAACCGCTCGCGTGCCGTTCGCAGCGTGGCGGCAACCGCCGTCGGATGATGGGCATAATCGTCGATCAGCGTTACACCACGCCACGAGCCCACCGGTTCAAACCGCCGGCAAATTCCGGGGAATTCACGCAAGGCTTCGCGGATGGCGGCGGCATCGGCCCCCGCCGCGCTCGCCAGCGCCACAGCCGCCAGTGCATTGGCGACATTGTGCGCTCCGGGAAGCGGCAGGGCAATTTCGGCGAAAAATGCACCTTTGCGATAAACTCGAAAGCGCGTTCCCTCGGCTGTCGAACGCAGATCGGCGGCGAGCCAATCGGCAGGTGAGTTCACCGCAAAAGTCTCAAGGGGGGCGCCCACTGCGACACTGGCCGCCTTCGACGCTTCGCAGCCAGCGTGGATCAAGAGTTTACCGTTTGCGGGAACCGACTGCGCAAACTCGGCAAACGCCGCGATCGTCTCGTCAAAGCTTGGAAAACAATCGAAGTGGTCGGGCTCGATCCCGAGAATCGCGGCATACCGGGGAGACAAATCGAGAAAATGCCTTTGAAATTCGCAACTCTCGACGACAAAGTGCGCTCCTGCGCCGGCCCAGCCGCTCGCGCCGATTTCCCTGACCTCGGCTCCAATCACCACCGATGGCGACAGCCCCGCACCTGTCAGAATGCAACCGGTCATCGCCGTCGTCGTGCTTTTCCCGTGCGTTCCCGCGATGCACACCCCTTCGCGGCCATGCATTAACACCCCCAGCATCTGGCTGTACGATACCTGCGGAATTCCCAAACTTGCAGCCCGCTGCCGTTCAGGATTCGTGGGCAAGATGGCCGGGCTGTAAACCAGCACGTCGGTCTTCTCTGCCAGAAAACGCCCGTGGTGCCCGGGATGAATTCTTAAGCCCCGGCCAGCCAGCGCCTCGACGATGGCCGCTGAGGGGTGGCTGTCAGACCCCGAAACGGCCCAGCCCATTCCAGCGAGAAGCTCGGCCAATGCCTTCATGCCGGAACCGCAGACGCCGACCAGGTGGGCCGATCGCCAGCACTGTTCATCGGCGGACTGTGCGGATGCGAGGAGGTGCGTCTTCGGGCAGATCGTTGCTACGGTTGCCATAGGCATTCAGGATGCGCGGTTCGCAGCCAAGGTCGTGGAACATACGACTGCGGCTTTGGGTGTCGGCTCCTATTACACGTGTATCGGTTGAAAGCGAGTTGACACTTCACGACCGGTCGATACGGCGCGGCGGAATCTTAGGCCGATCGAACCTGAGTGTCAACGAAAATTTTTGACCGCGTGCGATACGTCTTACGGTATCTGCACGAGAAAACAGGCTGGCCGCGCCGCAGCATGCGGGAAACCGCGGCGACAACCCGCCATTCAAAACCTGTGGATGACCGGCACGCAAAAACGAATGCTCTGGCCCGAAGAGGACCGAGACTTTAGAATTTCAAGTTCGCCAGTCTCCTGACGTATCACCTCATGGCTTTTCGATTCAGGCCAGACTTTACGCTGGTCCTCTCTCTTCGGTTTCATTGGGGCAAGTTCCGAACGATGGGGGAAAAACGCCGTAAACCATTGCCAGTTAATCAGAAGCAGCCGATCGCCTGACTTCCCGTGTCACGCGGCGTCTATCCATGCTGGCTTTATATTATGCACGCCCGAATTCAAATTCACCGACTGTGCCGCGCGACTTGTCGAGAAGACGCTCGAGAGTCGGGTAAAGGCGGGTCGATTGTTCGACAACCGGCCGGGCATTACAATCCGCGGCAATCTGATTCTTCACCAAGGCAGCTCAGTTCGTCAGAATGCGGGACGCCCCCAGTCTTTATGTCGGAACTCTGCCGCGCTGCTCGATAAGCGCCCTACGGTTTATTTCCTGAAATTCGCACGCATCACCCTTCGACTCGCCAGCCTGACTTTGCACGGTTTTGGAATTTGCTGGAGGCCTTGCCATAATGACCGACGTCGCCTGTCACAAAGGGATCATCCTCGCCGGGGGCTCCGGGTCGCGGCTGCATCCGGTGACGCTCGCTGTCAGCAAGCAGTTGCTGCCGATTTACGACAAGCCGATGATCTATTACCCGCTTTCGACGCTGATGCTGGCTGGAATTCGGGAAATCCTGCTCATTTCAACTCCGCAGGACATCGGCAGCTTCGAGCGATTGCTGGGAGATGGCGGACAGTTGGGCTTGTCGATCGAATACGCAATTCAGCCACATCCGGGGGGGTTGGCGCAGGCCTTTCTCATTGGCCGCGAGTTCGTCGGCCGTGACAGATCGGCGCTGGTTCTAGGAGACAACATTTTTTATGGGGCCGGACTGCAAAATCTGTTGCGGGCTGCCGCTTCGAAGCCCGACGGGGCCACAGTGTTCGCGTATACTGTCAGCAATCCACAGGCGTACGGCGTCGTCGAGCTTGACGCAACCGGCCAGCCTGTTTCATTGGAAGAAAAACCTGCGCATCCGAAGTCGAACATGGCGGTCACCGGCCTTTACTTTTACGACAATCAGGTTCTCGACATCGCCCGCGAGCTGAAGCCATCGGCCCGGGGCGAACTCGAAATTACCGACATCAACAGAGAGTACATGACTCGTGGGCAGCTTTCGGTGCAACAGTGCGGAAGAGGATTCGCCTGGCTCGACACGGGCACCCCCGAGTCACTGATTCAAGCCGCGAATTTCGTCGAAATCATTGAAACCCGACAGGGTATGAAGATCGGATGCATCGAAGAAGTCGCCTTTCGAATGGGCCTTATCTCGGCCGAACAGCTTCTGACCCTCGCGGCGAAATTGAAAAATGCCTACGGAGACTATTTACGCTCGATCGTTCACTGATGTGATAAAAATTGCACGCCGCCAACGCCGGGCTTTGGTGGCGAAACGCTGCGGAGTCTTATCGGCCGTTCGGATCAGGAAAAAAGCATTACGCAAGGGCGTCGTTCGCGGTATATCTCGCCATTGCGCCGGTCGAATCGCGCTGTGTCTTTCTTACGATCGTATTCTGAAGGCTCAGGTGGGTTGATGAAGCGGATCCTCGTCACTGGCGGCTGCGGCTTCATTGGTTCGGAATTCGTTTGCCAGCAACTGGCCACGTATGGCGATCTCGAAATCGTCAATCTCGACCGGCTCACCTATGCGGGAAACCTCGAAAATCTGGCCGCGATTGCGAACGATTGCCGTTATCGTTTTGAACTGGGCGACATCGCCGACCGCCCGTTCGTCGACTCCGTTCTCGTGCAGTCGGCATTCGACGCCGTCGTGAATTTCGCGGCCGAGAGTCACGTCGATCGCAGCCTGCTCGATTCGGGCCCCTTCGTGCAAACCAACGTCGTCGGAACGCAAGTCCTGCTCGACGCCTGCCGACAGGCGAACGTACCGCGATTTGTTCAAGTCTCGACCGACGAGGTCTACGGCAGCCTCGGCCCGACCGGAGCATTTACCGAAGAGACTCCGCTGGCGCCGAACAGTCCGTACTCAGCATCCAAGGCGGCGGCCGACATGCTCGTCCGCGCTTATCATCATTCATTCGGCTTTCCCGCGATCATCACCCGCTGTTCAAACAATTACGGACCGCGACAGTTTCCTGAGAAACTGATCCCCCTGTTTATTACGAACCTGCTGGCCGACCAGTCGGTGCCGATTTATGGCACGGGGGGGAATGTGCGCGACTGGATTCATGTCAGCGATCACTGCCGGGGAATCGACGCCGCCCTGCGAAGAGGGAATTTCGGAGAGATCTACAACTTCGGGGGTCGCCACGAATTGACCAATCTCGAAATTACCGAACGCTTGCTCGACCTCCTGGCTAAACCTCGCTCACTCATTCGATTTGTCGCCGACCGTCCGGGACATGACCTGCGCTACGCCATTGATTGCCGCAAGGCCGAGCGCGAATTGAACTGGAAGCCCGAAGTCAATTTTCGCGACGGACTGCGTGAGACCATTGAATGGTATCGCCAGAATACGGGGTGGGTGGCCCGCGTCAAATCAGGAGAATACCGCGAGTATTACGAGAAGCAGTACGGCCAGCGCCTGGCGCCCAACTAGTTCCCGTTTTTTACGAGATATTTCCGATGCAGTTTCTACCGACCGAATTGTGTGGAGTGGTCGTTATCGAGCCGACTGTTTTTGAAGACGAGCGCGGTTTTTTCATGGAATCATTCCATAAGCCCAAGTTCGCCGCCGCCGGTATCGAGGTCGAATTCGTCCAGGACAATCACTCGCGTTCGCGGCAGGGAGTCCTCCGCGGGCTGCACTATCAAATTACTCAACCGCAGGGAAAACTGGTACGCGTCGTTCGGGGGCAGATTTTCGATGTGGCGGTCGATCTGCGGCGCAATTCACCGACTTTTGGTCGGTGGTGCGGTTGCGAACTTTCAGAATCGAATCGGCGGCTGTTGTACATTCCACCCGGGTTCGCGCACGGCTTTTGCGTCACCAGTGAAGTCGCCGAGATGCTCTATAAGTGCACTCGCATCTATTGCCCGGAAGATGAGCGCACGTTGCTGTGGAGTGACCCAGCGCTTGGCATTCAATGGCCCATCACCGAACCAATCATTTCCGCCAAGGACGTACGGGGAACTCCGTTTTCCCACGCAGAAGTCTATCCATAGGGCCAAGTATCACTTATGGCTCGCGGGCTTGGCACAAAAGCCACGGCTTTCGCGTTTGAGGCAAATGCCTGACCGAGCCTCCGGCCCTCGTCCCCGGCCAAACGGC
>JAYTRB010000227.1:0-2681 GCA_043746425.1 Planctomycetia bacterium | reverse complement strand
ATCTCAACTCCTCTGGTAGTGGCGGCTCGGGTCCATCGACATTTGCCGGCGGCGCTGGTAGTGGTGACGGTCATGGTGGTAGCGGCGGATATGGTGGTGGCGGTGGTGGTGGGCTGTTTGCTGGCGGCGGCGGCGGCGGCTACTCTGGCGGGGGTGGCGGCGGGAACCAGAGTGCCGGCGGCGGTGGTGGATCGTACGTAGATCCCGGGTTCACGAACGTCGTCACAGGCACTACCAACACTGGCAACGGCAGCGTGACCGTCACATTGGAACAAGCTTCCTCCAATCCCGTCCCCGAACCCTCCGCGTTCGTCATGTGGTCGCTGATCGCCAGCGTGTTCGGCGTGGTGTGGGTGCGTAAGCAAAAGAAGCGAGCGGCGCTCGCAGCCTGAGTGACTCGTTCCCCGGCCGTTCTGATTCAGTACCCCGGCGGCTCCGGCTGGCGGGGTCTTTTCATGCGCCTCGCCAACCGAAAGCGGCAACAGGGGAGTCGTAAAAGGTACCAGGCCCGAATGGCACTGCCGCCTGCGGCGCCTCGAGTTACGTCGACGGGGGCGATTCTTTGGGGGCGACGCGTGGAGCCGAATCGTGGGGACGCAGAGATGCTCGTGGTGACTTGTCTGTCGCGGCACGCACAGCGCTCGCCGCGGGGCTCTCGCCAGCGTTGGCGACTCTCAAGCGCTTTCGACGTTCCTGGGTTGGGGATCCTCGCGGCGCGTGTCAACGGGCACGATCGGGGGGCGTTCAGACTTTTGGCAGCAGCAATTCGGCACGTGCCGCCACGCGCGACTTGGGCGAATCCTCGTGCGGTTTCGGACGCCGCTTCACGGCGCGCGGTTCCAGACGTGATCATTAGAACCATCTCCTGCGGTTCAGTGACGTTTCCCCAGGCCGAGAAATGAAACAATTGCCTTGCCCTTCGTCCCCCCCCGTTTTACGAGAACGATTTTGAATCGCGGCTCTTTTTCAGCATGCGTAGAAACTGCCACGCACCCAGTGTGCTGCCCAGCATGATTTCGGCTCCCCAGAAGACGGCCGGCCAGGGATCGTTCCATGCGCCCCATTTTTCAGGAATGCGATTTGCCAGATAACCGGGAAATGAAAGATGCCGTTGACGGGCGTCGAGCGCCTCCTGAAGCAGCCGATCGCTGCGCTCCAGATCGGCTCGTACCTGATTGCGGAATTGCTGACTCTCATCAGAGAAATCGGTCGGCTCTTGTGCCAGAGTCTGCCGCAGCCCTTCGGTAATCGTGTCGACTTGAATTTTGGTCGATCGGGGCCGGGAACGCTCGGCCTTGACGACGACCCAATGCGCCCTGACCGGGGCGAGTACTTCACCGGCCGCAATGATCAGCCATGTCAGAACGACGGCGGTCGCCGAGGGCGTCATGTTTCGCACATTCGCCAAGCGCCCCAGGCCCCAGCAGTGCCGAAGCCCAGCAGTGCCGAAGCCCAGTGCCACCCAAAAATGCGACGTAATCTGCGTAGATTGGAGGGCTTCTGTGCGCGATCGATGTCCGAGATCATCAGCTGTCGCAAGTGATTGTCGCCCAATGGAATGTGGAAATTATCGCGAGGGCTTGCGTTGCCGAATTGTGGGCGGCTGGGTGGCACTTCCGTCCACCGCACCGATACCCGCCCCGGCCGGCGCGAGATTTTTTTTGTAACCTGCTGTCGCCGTGGGCTTCTAAGATCCCGGACAAAAGGACGTGGATTGCAATTGCTCGTCCGAGACGTCATTGAGGTCTTCGTGATGAGTCGATCCCGAACCGCTCCGATTCTCGACCCTGCTCGTTGGGTCGACGGTCATGGCGACTACCTCTACCGGTTCGCTCTTGCCAAGGTGTCTCACCCTGAATCGGCCGAGGATCTCGTCCAGCAGACGTTTGTCGCCGCGCTCGTCGCGCGCCATTCGTTCCGCGGACATTCCTCAGAGCGGACCTGGCTGACTGCCATCCTCAAGCGGAAAGTCGCTGACTGGCTTCGTAAGGCCGTCCAACACCGGGCGTTGCAAGAGATTCCACCGGACGAATTGGCGAACACGCACTTCACTCGCTTTGGAAAGTGGAAACAGAAGCCGGACGAATGGTCGGCGGACAACCCTGGCAAAGAGCTGTGCCAGGCCGAATTCCGGGAAACTCTCGCTGGCTGTCTGGCCAAGCTCCCTCCGCGGCTCCGACACGTGTTTGTGCTCAGGCACATGGACGACGGATCGGCAGACGAAATCTGCGACGCCGTCGGTGTGTCGGCGACGAATCTGGCGGTGATGCTGCACCGCGCCCGGCTGCGGCTCTGGCACTGCCTTACGCTGAACTGGTTTGAAGAGGATTCGGGGATGCTTTCAGAGGCCCCGAGATGATCACGTGTCGCAGCTCGGCAGAATTGTTTTCCAGGGAACTTGATACGGAACTCCCGTTCCGCCAGCGCGTCGGGTTGGAAATTCACTTGCTCGTCTGCTCGGGGTGCCGACGATACCGGCGCCAGCTCAGCACGGTCGAGAATGCCGTCCGGGAGTTCCTCGCGGCCCCTCCGAGCGATCGCGACGCCGCACTCTCGGCCGCCTCAAAGGACAACCTGAAGGCGCTGCTCCGGGGTCTTCTTGACCGGGAGGCCTGAGTCATCGGCGTTTCCTGGGAAGACAAATCCCACATCCGATCGCTGAATGAGACGGCTCCGCCCGG
>JAYTRB010000226.1:0-2943 GCA_043746425.1 Planctomycetia bacterium | reverse complement strand
TAGAAGATCTATTGACCCGGGCTCATGCAAACGCAACGCGAGTGCATGCCGAATCGGTCGCGGTTAACGTGTAAATCCAAGTCTCATTGTAAGGAAAATCATCATGCTCTGGACCATTTTTGTCATTCTGTTAGTGCTGTGGGCGTTGGGACTCGCGACGGGCGCAACTCTGAACGGCTTCATTCATATTCTGCTGGTGATCGCCGTTGTGGTCGTGCTGATCCAACTTATTCAGGGGCGACGTCCAATCTGACGCGGTTGAATCATCATAAGGCGACGGCAGTGAAACAGCACCAGGCCAACTCCCCCTCACCGAGGCGGGAAGCCTGATGGACCAGAAATCGGCGTGGCGCGACATCGTCAGGTGTTGCGTGACGCCGATTTTTTTCGTGCGTTTCAGACGCGCAGAGGCTGAAAAAACGCCAACTCACGTTTCTGCCTGGCGAGCGAAACGTTTGACCGGGTCCACAAGACGCATCACGTGAATCGCGATCGCGCCGCAAAGCTTGACCGAGGACGTGCGTTGATCTGGTCTCGGCCTGCAAGAAATCTTTCGCCCAGTTGACTGCTGAAAACGCAATGGACGTCAGACTTGATCGATCGCCCGGCATGCCGACCGGGGCAAGCCCGCAGCTTCGCGCACTTCAATGTCTGCGGTATCATCAGCAGTCGGGCGTTGCCGCAACGAATTGCGGGGACGGCAAAAAACCGGTTCGACAAACCGCCCGTCGGTAAATGATATCTGCTTTCAACCCCCTGCTGACCTTGTGAACTTCGACGACACGATCTGCTATTGTTTTCACATTCCGAAGCGGAAGATCTTAAACTTCATCCGCATTCATCAGCCGCGCCGCGCCAGTCAGATCAGCGAATGTGGCGGCGCAGGGACCGGCTGCGGCTGGTGCGTCCCGTATTTGAAGCGGTACTTTGAAGAAGCCCGGGCAGGGACGCTCGAAGATGCCGAGAACGTTACCCCCCAAGAATACGAACGCCTGCGGGCCGACTACATTCGCGACGGTTATGGAACGCCCCCCGCGGGTGCAATTCCCCTGCCACCAAACGACCCGCTGCCACATGACCCGTCGCGACCACATGGCCCCCTGCCGCCAAAGGGCCCCCTGCCGCCAAATGGCAAAGCCACCTGATGGCGCTGCCGCGCTGCCCGCCGGCGCGGCGGGCACAAGTCGGTACTACTGGCGATGCGCTACGAGCCGGCTTCTTTCGCCGCGATCTGAATGTGCCGCGGCTTTGCTTTTTCTTCCTTGGCGAGCGTCACGGTTAAAACGCCGTACTTCGATTCGGCGGCGACTTTCTCGGAGTCGACCGCCGCCGGAAGGGGAATCGACCTGGAAAAAACTCCCGACGGGCGTTCGTGGCGATGCAGGGTTGCGCCCGATTTCAAGGCCGGTGACGGCTCATCGCCTTTGACGGTCAGCATATTACCCAACAGAAGAATTTCGACCTTTTCAGAATCGACTCCCGGCAAATCGACACAAACGATGATTTGATGTTCGGTTTCGAGAACGTCAACGCTGGGAATCCAGGGTTTTCCGGGACTGCGCAGGCCGACGGCATCGATCGCCCGTTCGCCCTGGCTGGCGACAGTGTCGATCCACCCGGCAATGACATCGCGAAGTTTCTCTGCCGGCGATTCGAAAGGCGATGGGCCAGAAGTTGATGAACCAGGCATCAGACCGTCTCCTGAAAAAAGGGGATCCGAAATTTATTCGACATTCACTTGAATTCGACGGGGCGTTGATTTTGCCGCGCGCGGCAGCACCACCTCGAGAACGCCGTCATTGAGACGGGCGGTCACGTGTTCGTGGTCGACGTCTTCCGAAAGGATGAATGACCGGAGGAAATCTCCGACTTCGTATTCCTTGTGAATCAGCCGCGCATTGGGGGGAACCGGGTTAAGTATCCGGCCCAGCAGCGTCAGTCTGTTGTTCTGCACCTGCAGGTCGAGCGACTTGACCGAGACTCCCGGCAAATCGGCGATGAGAACCAGCCCCGCCTCTGAATCATAGATATCGACGGGGGGTGTAAACAGCGTGCGTTCGCCTGTCGCAGGCTCTGCCGTATCGGTCGCGACAACGTCGACCGCAGGACTCAACGGAATCTGCGATATCGGGTGATTGTCTGGAATCATGTGCTGTTGCCCTGCGCCACCTGAATTTGGCGCGGCTTCGTTTCTGGCGCCTTGGGGAGATGGATCTTCAAAATGCCATCAACAAACTCTGCTGAAACCCTGTCTTGCAGCACGCGATCGGGCACGCTCAGCGAGCGTTCCCAACTTCCCCAGACCCGTTCGTGCCGGCGGAACTTCTCGTCGACCACGCCCGGCGATGCCGGTCGTTTCCCTTTCATCGTCAACACGCCGTCGCTGACGGTCAGGTCGAGGTTCTCTGAGGCGGTGCCCGGCAACTCGGCCGTCAGAAGGTACTCGCCTTCGAGTTCGTAAAGATTGACCGCAGGATACTGCCGCTCAAAGCGGATCACTGGAAATGGAAACGGCAGGCTTTCGAGGAGCCGATCAACTTGCCGCTCCAAATCGCGAAACGGCTCCCATGAATCACGCCAGCGAAAGACAGGCATAAACCGAATACCTCGGCAACGTCGATTCTTGAAATCAGCTCGGAGCAATTGATCGGACACCAGACGAAACTGTGTCATCTCAAACTGTCGGAAGGAAAAGCTGCAAAGCCTGTACCGCCGACTTGACGGCTGAAATGGTATCACCGGAACTGCTGCGTGGAAATCGTAACCCATTGGTGAATAAAAGGATGAAACGAAGTGTCCGGATCAGGGTCCATTCCGATTTGCAGGGATGAACGCTGCCAAACTGGCACCTGTCGAGCCGAAATTCATCCGTCAATGGGAGCCATGCCAAACTGGCGGCACTGCCTCTTGTGGCCATTGCGTGACCTCCGACAGACCCTCGAC
>JAYTRB010000225.1:0-3650 GCA_043746425.1 Planctomycetia bacterium | reverse complement strand
CGCGACGAACTGCTCGAGGCCCTGGCCCTCGTGCGGGCGATTCGGGCCGGGCGGCTCGATGCCATTGTCATTCCCGTCGCGCCCCTCGACATTCTTGCGCAGCAAATTGTTGCCGAAGTCGCCTGCGGCGATTGGTCGACCGACGACCTGTTTGCGTTGTGCAAAAGGGCGTGGCCGTATCGCAACCTGGTGCGCCGCGACTTCGACCGGGTCGTGCAATTTTTGAGTGAAGGTCTTTCGCACTCGGCGGGCAGAGGCAAGGTCTACCTGCATCACGATCTTGTGGGCAGGCGCGTGCGGGCCCGGCCGGGCGCACGAATCGTCGCCGCTTCTAATGGCGGCGCGATTCCCGAGATTGCGTCATACCGCGTGGTGGTTGAGCCAGAACATACTGTCGTCGGCACGCTCGACGAAGATTTCGCCAGCGAGAGCCAGGCGGGAGAGATTTTTCTGCTGGGCAATACGTCGTGGCGAATTCTGCACGTCCGTGGAAATGACGTCACAGTCGTCGACGCCCAGGGGGCCCCCCCGTCGATTCCCTTCTGGCGTGGCGAAGCACCGGGAAGAACCCTCGAACTGTCAGAAGAGGTTTCACGCCTCCGCGAAGAGCTCGAATCCCAGATCAAAGACCCGGCCGCAGCCGAAGAATGGCTGGTCGCCCAGTGCAGCGTGACGCCGGCCGCTGCACATCAGACGGTCGAGTACGTCCGGGCACAGAAGGCAGCCATCGGGCTGGTTCCCAGCCAGCGGCGTATCGTCTTCGAGCGTTTTTTCGACGAGACGGGTGGCATGCAGATGGTTGTCCACGCGCCGTTCGGGGCGCGAATCAACAAGGCCTGGGGGCTGGCGATGCGCAAGCGTTTCTGCCGGTCGTTCGATTTCGAACTGCAGGCCACCGCCGACGACGATGGCTTCGTCCTTTCCCTGGGGCCACAGCACAGCTTTCCGCTCGAGAGCATGTTCGGGATGCTCAATCCCAGTAATATCCGTCCGCTTCTCGAACAGGCCCTGCTGTACGTTCCCACATTTCAAACCCGCTGGCGGTGGAACGTGATGCGGGCTCTGCTCGTACAGCGTTTCAAAGATGGCAAGAAGGTTCCCCCGGCCCTATTGCGTTTTCGAGCCGACGACCTGCTCACGGCCATTTTTCCTAAACTGACTGGTTGTCAGGAGAATATTACTGGTGATCTTGAAGTTCCCGATCACCCTCTGGCGCTGCAGTCGATGCACGACAGCCTGCAAGAGGCGCACGACCTCGAAGGGCTCACACGGGTGCTCGAGCAGATCGAACAGGGAAAGATCGAACTCATTGCGCGCGACACGCGCGAGCCCTCGCCGTTCTGTTATGAACTGCTGAACGCCGACCCTTATGCGTTTCTAGACGGCGGAGAAGTCGCCGAACGGCGAACCCGGGCCGTCGCCACGCGGCGGTCGCTGACAGTCGAAAGCGTCGAAGATCTGGGGCGCCTCGATCCGGAAGCCATTGAGCGAGTCTGGCAGGAGGCACAACCCCTCGTTCGCAGCGCCGATGAACTGCATGACGTATTGCTCAGTCGCATTGTTGTGCGCGCCGCAGGTTCGGCGGGCCACGCAGGCGTTGAAAAGTCGTTGGACGAAGCCCAGAACTCGGTGGGCCAGATGGTAAAAAGGAGAAATCAGGAAAACGAGAGACAAAGTGCAGGCGATTTCGCCTCCTGGAACATCCTGTTTACATCCCTCTCCAAAGATCGCCGCGCTACAACGATTCGCCGCCCCGGCCATTTGCCATATTGGGCGGCGGCCGAGCGATTGCCGGCGGCGCTCGCGGCTTTTCCCGACGCGGTGGTAGACCCGCCACTTGAAATCCCAGAGGGAGTTCGTCGCGATTGGACGGCCGAAGAGGCGCGGGTGGCGATGGTTCGCGGTTTGATGGAAGTGTGCGGGCCGATTACCAGTCGACAGATCGCCGAATCTCTCGGAATCGATCTCAATCAAGCCGATGCCTGCCTGGAAGCGCTCGAAGGCGAAGGAGTCGTCTTGCGCGGGAAATTTACTCCCCGGCAAGTTCAAGGGGTCAGCCGGCAATTCGAGTCATCGCCGGCTCTGCTTTCGAAAACAGAGAGCGAATCAAGCAATGATCTTTCGGCTGGCAATGCGAGCTTGTTAACGCAAGCAGCGGCGACGCATCTGGCTGTCGACGCGCCCCGCACCCCCGACGAAATAGAGTGGTGTCATCGCCGCTTGCTGGCGCGGATCCACCGGCTGACGATGGAAGGTCTGCGCAGACAGATCGAAGCGGTGACGGTCGACGTGTTTCTTCGTTTTCTAACGCGCCATCACGGACTTCTGGCAGGCTCGAAACGGGCGGGAACGAGCGGGCTTTTCGAAACCTTGTCGATGTTGCAGGGGCTCGATCTGCCGGCCGTCGTCTGGGAGCGCGACGTGCTTCCCGCGCGGATCGAAAAGTACCGCCCCGAATGGCTGGATGAGTTGTGTCTGACGGGCGAGGTCGGCTGGGGCCGGCTGTTCCCGCCAAAACGCCTTCCCGATCGCACCCGGCCCATCGCCAGTCTGACGCGGGTCATCCCCATGTCGCTGTTTCTGCGGAGCGATCTGGAATGGCTGCAGATTCACGTGAATCCACTCGACCGCGAGGCGCTGAGCAGCCCCGGCTTGCAGGTTTACTCACTCTTGCAGGGGCAGGGGGCGATGTTCGCCGCCGATTTATTGTCGGCCACGCGAATGTTGCCGGCGCAGCTCAACGACGTCCTGGGTGAACTCGTCGCGCAAGGTCTGGTAACCGCCGACGGTTTCGCTGGTCTGCGTGCGCTCATCTCGGCTCGGTCATCTTCCGGCGATTCACCGGGTCGCCGGCCGCAACTGGCACGTCGCCGCACGCCCCTGGTCGGCTCTGGCCGTTGGTCGGTGTGGCTCAATACTTCGTTTTCTCTCGATCTGACGACCAAAGCGACTCATACCGCGGCGCCCACTCTGCCCGAGCCGCCTTGCGACACTGCCGCCCAGTGGGCCTGGCAGCTCTTGCGCCGCTGGGGGGTGGTTTTTCGCGACCTGCTCGAACGCGAGCCCGGCGCACCGCGGTGGTTCGAGTTGTTGCAGGTATTGCGGCGGCTCGAAGCGCGCGGCGAGGTTCGCGGCGGAAGGTTCATTACCGGCGTGGCGGGCGAACAGTTCGCCCTGGGAGACACTGTCCGACTCTTGCGGCAGTTGCGCGATGAGGGTCCGAAACAAGAACTGGTTGTCATTTCGGCTGCCGACCCATTGAATCTCGTCGGCATTCTCACGACGCACGAACGGGTGCCCAGCATCGCCTCGAATCGCGTCGGGCGGCGTCGACTGCGCCGAGCACGTCAGCGGCGTGCACGCCCGGATCGACGTCCGGCCAGACCCGCAGGACTCGGCCGTCCTTGCCGATGAGGAACGTCACGCGCAACGCCATCCCGAGCGCGCTCGAGACGCCGTACGCGCGCGCGATCGCTCCGTCCTCGTCGGCGACGAGCGGGAACGGCAGCTGGTGCTTGGCCCGGAACTCGCGGTGGTTCTCCTCCGAGTCGCGTGACACGCCGAAGATGGTCATGTCGGCACGAATCTCTGGGTGTTCCCGCGCGGGATAAAGCGGTCCGGCGAAGCGGGACCGAACTCGATCCAATGGA
>JAYTRB010000224.1:0-8378 GCA_043746425.1 Planctomycetia bacterium | reverse complement strand
ACCTCGGTATTGACCTTGCGGGTGATTAGACCGGGGACCGTAATTCCCTGGACGGTAACGGTATTCGACAGGTCCTTTGAACTGACTTCCGGAGCGACCTGCAGGCGTAATCGCCCACTCGACAAAATTGTGGGAACGAATTCGAGTTGTACGCCGAACGATTTATACTGGATGCTCACGGTTCCGAGTCCCTGGGGAATCGGAACCGGGAACTGTCCCCCGTCAAGAAAGTTGGCCGGTCTGCCGTTCGTGGTCGTCAGGTTGGGCTCAGCCAGGACGGTGAGCAGATTCTCGGTTTTGAGGGCCTCAATGAATCCCTGAAAAGCGTTGTCGTTAGCCACCGCGCCGAAAACCGCCGTGGCATTGGCCGGGTTGACTGTCGAGGCCAGCGGTCCTAGAAAACCCCCAAACGGGTTACCCAGAGGAACGGACGGCGCGCTGTTGGAAAACGGAGCCAATGAACCGGGCATCGACCCGATGTAGCTGTTCTGCCGGGCTTGCAGGAAGTTGAAACCCAATGCGCGAATTTTGCTTCGCTGGGCCTCCATCATCCGCACCCGCAGCATGATCGTCTGCACGCCGCTGACTTGCAGATAGTTGAGCACTTTGGTGAAGTGCATTTCAGCCAGTTCGACGATTTTGGTGGCTTGGCCGGCCTGATCGACCCAGCCCAGCAGCAGGACGGCGTCTTTCACCTTGATGGCCTGGACCGACGATCCGGGCGCCGCCTGGCGGATGAGCGCCTGAAACTGCTTGACGTCACCATTGACGAGCACTTCGATTGTGTAACTCTGACCGTGCTGGTCAACGAGGGTGACCGAGGTGAAGCCCGGCGTCAGCCCCAGCAGCCGCACCTGGTGGAAATTGTCGACGGTGGTAATCTTGACGATCGAAGGGTCGAATCCGTCGACACTCTTGATCCGGTCAGGAAGCTCAAGCAACCGGGCTTCCTTCTCGGTCAGCGTCAACTGGCTGTTCTTCGCAGCCGCGCGAAAAACGAGCGAGTTTCGCGTTTCGTTCTGGGCCCGAGCCTCGTGGGGAGTTCCAGCGACAAAAAGCGCTAGCGCGACTCCAGTCGCGCCGGCGCAGCGAATAACAAACTGAGTCAGCATCCATGCACCTCGTAGTGAACTCTGGAGAAAGGCCGGTCGCGTCAATGCATCATGCCGCATTGACTGCCGGTTGATCGTTTGGCGATGGTGCCGCCGGTTCGACGACCGGCGGTACTGTCGCTCCCCCCTTCAGGGTGGGCTTTTTGATGGTTTCGACCCGCTTGGTATTGCCTTCGAAAATCTCAATGGCCCACACTTCCTCGGACTCTATGGGTGGTTGAGTCGTCGCCGGGGCTTCGGTGGCCAGGAACTTATTGAATTCCACAGGAGCCGGCTTCCTTACCTCAACCGAACTCTTCTCGATTTCTTCTTTTTCCGGATCCTTGGCGGCCTGGAATTCGTCAAAAAACTTGTCGTCGACGGCCGCCACTTGCGTCTCGTCCTTATCTTCCGAATTCCGCAATGCCATCTGTAACTTTCCCTTATTGGCCGCGAGCATCAGAATATGCGCCTGCTCGGGGGTAACCAGCACCGACAAGTTCTCGGGCTTGGCCCCCTTGGTCGAGTCATTACCCTCGCCTTCGCGGTTACGGTCGATGGCAAATACTTCGATGTATTCCAGCACAGTCTTGGTGCGGGAGATCTCGCCTGAGTTGGCGCGCCGCAGTGTGTACGTACACAGCACGTCGATTCGATCGCCTGGACGAATCATACCGCTATGTGCCGTGGTCATATTGACTGGCACGGTTACCACGCGCAGTCCTTTGTGAATCGATGTCGAAATCCCGTAGTCTCCTTTTTCTCCGAGCTTGGCTTGCTGAATCACATCTCCTGGATAAGCTCGCACTTTCAGGGCCCGCTCTTCAAATTGCGCCGCTTCGGTGATCGCCCCCAGGGGGACGTTCTCCCGTGGATACTCTTCAAAGGACACCATCGAGGTATCGAGCTTGACGCCCGCCCCGATTTCCTGTTTCGCCACCAGAACTCCAATCGTATCTTTGGCCTTCTTTTCACCCGACAGAATCTGTTGAACCCCCAGCATGGCCACCAATCCGCACCCCAGTGCCATTGCCAAAAGCACCATCGATTTCGTCTTCATTGTCGTACCCACCCAATCATTTAGTACATCGGCAGTGAAATGTTGAACTCTTCAGCTTATGACGCCTGTAGCAGTTGAATTGAGCGTACTGGCCATCCGCGACGAGCGGCCCTCTGATCAGTACTACGGCTAAAGTCGGGCCCGGTCGATCTGCAAACGTTAAACAATTCCCGCGTAAAAGAAGTAGGCGATGGACCCCACACAGATGGGGATTCCATAGGGCAGCAGCAGCATCCGCGGTTTGCGCTCGGCCGCAATCTGGGAAAGCTGGCGAGGATCCTTAATGTGGGCAAATTCCGAAAGAATTGTCAGAAAGTTGGCATAGTGGTGCAAGAAATCGCCGCGGCGCCACACCATCCATACCGCCATGATCGCGCCCACGACTGCTGAGACGCAAAACGCTGAAAACGTGATCGAGGCGCCCATCCAGGCCCCCATGCCAGCCATGAGCTTGACGTCTCCGGCACCCATACCGCCGACACTATATAAGGGGAGCAGACACAGCAGGCCGACAGCCATACCGGCGAGGGCCATGTTGAACCCGTCCCAACCGCCACCCGACGCGTTGTATGCCAGGCCCGTCAAGACCATAGGAAACGTGATCCAGTTTGGAACTCTCAATTGCCTGCCGTCGATATATGCGGCAATGATCAGGGTTACGCAGACCAACTTCACGTGCCAGTTTTCCGCAATGAGTGACTGCCAATCCATTTGAAGGATTCCTTTCTGTTCCAGGGGCCGGGGACGACCGAGCCTGGCGAAGGTTTTCGTTGAATGAAATCGAGGAACAGCCCGTTGAAGGAGAAGACGGGCCAATGCCGCCGGCGCGGCCTCAGAAAAGGCTTGGCCCGGCGGGTCAGATGGCCTGTCTGCTGCTTCAATGCGCTGTCAGTGATGGGCGCTCGCCGCATGAACCACAACGGCGATCGATGCCGCCAGCAGTGTCAGCATTTGCGGCAGCGAGGTTTCAAATGATTCCATCCAGAAGGGAAACATGGCAGACGATCCGGGGCAGCAGTGGAAAACAGAGAAATTACAATCGAATTCACACGCACTCTTTAAGAACTATAGCTCACACCGCGCCAGGGGGACGCGAGAAAGCCATCCGGCCGGGAAATTCCCGGCCGGACGGCCAAACCGGCAGCCGTGCGCGACCCGACCGCCGGCCAACCTACGGGCAACGGCTCAGGAACCGCTGCCCAATTGGGCGCTGACGTTGGTGAACGTCGTTTTGGCGTTTGTGCCCACGGCCTGGATCGCGGTCAGGCAGACGACGATGATCAGAGCCAGCATCACGGCATATTCTACCGCTGTGGGCCCATCTTCAGAGACGAGAAATCGCTTAATGCTCGTACAAAACAGACTCATGATGGGGAACTCCAGGTGATGTTCATCGAACTGCTCGATGAACGAATGCAGTCACTGCCTTCAGCCGGAGGTCAGCGCGGCTGAAGGGTGCGGCCAACGCCCGAGAGAGGCACAAATCGTGAACGCCGCCGAGGCGCTCGACATTACGAGGAGCTGCCGCCGCCGAGCTGGGCGCTGACGCTGGTGAACGTGGTCTTGGCATTCGTCCCCACGGCCTGTATCGCGGTGAGGCAGACGACGATGATCAGGGCCAGCATCACGGCGTATTCAACCGCTGTCGGGCCGTCTTCAGAAACGATAAAATGCTTGACGCTTTGTGCCAGGGCCTTCATGTTGTGTCCTCTCAGGATTAAAATGTTCCAGCAGCCTTGTGAAATAGAGCGCGGCTGTCGAAGCGCCCGGTCTTGAAGCGAGCCAGCGCCGTTTCTGCGAGTGGAATCTGGGGGATTCCAAAAACATGGCTTATGAAACGGATGGCTGCCGCAGGACCCAAGTAACAACCTCGTAGTGAGGTCAGACCCAAAGGAAATGTGGTCAGAAAAAAGCACCGAATCCCTTGAACGCGGAAGACTTGCTTCATCCTGACACTGAAAACCTAGGTCACTGTCGGGGCGTGTCAAGCGTGACGCCGCGTGAAACTTTAAACTTTTTGGCGTCGCTTTTCGGAATCAACGGAGAATGCATTACCCCCATCCCTGTCGCTGGTTACGACGCGATGCAGAATTGCAACGCACGGCACGCCGCAAAATTTTTGTTGGTGGAGTGGCCCAATCGACTGTGTGCAGCACCTAAGAGCGCATGATTCACCCCACGGGTGATCCGATATCTCGCTGAAAAAACACCAATCCGGCCCTCCGACTTAGTAATGCGTCGTCTCAGACTCGATGGCGCTGCGGGTCGATTGATACAGCTGATTCAGATCAGCGAAGCTGCGGGAGATGCGTTCGGTTGCGCGACTGGCGAGACTGTTCCCGTGGTGCGTTTTGTGGAGACGACGCGCGTCGCTGCGCTTCGTGAACGGCCATTTGTGCTTACGTCGCGTTTCGCTGCTGAACGATACCTTTACAGGATACGCCACCCCTATCTAAGCGCCCTCATGGTTCCGACAGCGACAACGGTGACTCGTTCCGCTGCGGAGCTCATCAGATAATCGACAACCTTGATATGCTTTCCAGATTCTATAAGCGATTCAGCGTCATCATCCTGTGGGGTGTGGCCCTCAGTTTTCCGTGGTTGGTGTACGAGGCGAATTCGATTCGCTCGAACAACGACATCGAAACCTGGCTGCCACGCGAATCTCTCGTTCGAGCGACGTACGAACAGTTCAAGCGCGACTTTGGGGTCGAAGAAACGATCCTCATTGGAATCGAACGTCAGGTGGCCGGTGACGACCTGATCGAGGCGGTTTGCGGGCGGATCGAGCGGTTACCGGGCGTCAGGCGCTGCATGTCGCCGCAAAGGCTGCAAGCCGTAATGTCAGAGACCGGTGTCTCGGATGAAGAAGCCCGCACGCGGTTGAAGGGGCTGGCCCTGTCGCGCGACGAAAAACTCGCCGGACTGATCGTGCTGCTTTCAAATTCGGGCCTGAAAGACCGGGCGGGAACGGTCGCCGACATTCGCCGTGAAATTGAATACTGTCGGCTCGATGGCGAGAAGTCGATTTTATCGGGCAGTCCGGTAATCGTGGCCGAACTTGATCGCCTGGGTGGCGCCAAGGAAAACCAGAAGTTTTTCTTCGTGACGCTCGTGATCTGCCTGGGACTGCTGTACTACTGGATCAATGACTGGAAGCTGTCGCTTTCGGTTCTGGCGCTGACACTGTGGGCGATTAGTCTAACGCAGGCGCTCTTCAAATTCGCGGGCGGCGAGATGAATTTCATTCTCGGGGCGCTGGCCATCATGGTGATGGTCTTCACGCTTGAGGCCGCAATTCACGTCATCCATTATTACAAAGCTTCGCTGGGGGCCGACGACCCGCTGGGCGAGGCTTTGCGGCTTTGCTGGAAGCCCTGTCTGGTATCGATGCTGACCACGACCATCGGCCTATTTTCAGTCAGCGTGACCGACATCGTGCCCGTAACACAATTCGGATATGCCTCGACGCTCGGTGCCGTCGTCGCCATCTTCGCCGGAATTTTCGTCACGCCAGCGATTTTGACGGTGCTGCCCATGACTTTCGTCAAGGAAGTCGCCGGCAACAGCGTCGGCTTTGCGCGGCTGGGCAATTTGCTCCTGCGTTACTGCCGACAGGTGACGGCTGTGTCGGTGGTGTTGGCGCTCGTCGGCATCGCCGGACTATTCCGGCTGCAGACAAAGATCGATCCGCTCGACTTTCTTCCTAAAAAGGGGAAAGTGGTGGCCGATGTGTACCGGATCCAAAACGAACTGACCTACCTCGACTCGATTGAAGCGGTTGTCGATTTCGGAGATTCGAAGCTCCCTTTCGTCAAACGCATGCAGAAGGTACGGGAACTCGAGCAGACGATTCGGCAGCATCCGGCAGTCGGGCATACATTGTCGGCGGCCTCGTTCTTTCCTGAACCACTTCCTGAAAACCCATTAGCGCTGATGCAGCTGTTGTCGCGGGCCCAGTCTCGTCAGCAAGACAATGAACTCATTGTCAACGGGCAACAACTGTGGCGCATTTCGGCGCGCGTCAGCAAACCCGATGGCATGTCGCTGAATCAAATCTATTGCGACCTTGAGCGCCTGACTGCTGACGAGCCGATTCACTTTACGGGCATCGCCCCCCTGCTGGAACAGGCCCAGCACGAGATTTTCGATGGTTTTTGGAAAAGCTTTGCTTCGGCCTTCGTCGTTATCGGCCTGGTGATGGCGATCGCCTTGCGGTCGGTGCGGACAATGGTGCTGGCGATGATTCCCAACCTGGTCCCCCTGGGGATCGTGTTCGGAGTCCTGGGCTGGTCGGGGTATCCTGTGGATATCGGCATGATGATGACGGGAAGCATCGCGCTGGGAATCTCGATCGATGGTACATTTCATTTTCTCGTCCGCTATCTGGAACAGTGGGACGCGGGCAAGTCGAGCGGACATGCCGTGCGGATCGCCCTGCTGACGACGGGGGGCCCGATTTTCGAGTCGATCGTGGTGTCGAGCATCGGCATGCTCGCTCTAACCCTCAGCAGTTTCGCGCCGACCTGTCGCTTCGGGCTCTTGATGGCAAGCCTGTTGATGGCCACGCTGGCTGGCGACCTGCTGCTGCTGCCGGCGCTGCTGGCGATGCGGCCCGGTCGCAAGGCGGGCACGGCTACTGCACAAGCACGGCCGATCGTCGTCGGTCGACCACGGGAATCGCGAAATCCCGCCGTCCGGGCGACCGGCCGCGTCGCCTGACGCAACCCGCGATTTTTCGTACTGCGGCGTCTTGGTGGGCCGATGCAATTGAGGCTCACTCGCCAAGCGGATATACTCGTTTTTGGCAGCTGACTGACCTGCTCACTGTCGATCGAATCAGGAAATACAGAATGAAGCCTTATACGTTTTTGACAGGCGCCACAGGCTTACTCGGCCGGTACCTGATCAAGGATTTGACTCTCGCCGGAGTCGCCGTGGCAGTTCTCGTGCGGCCGTCGCGTCGGGCGACTGCGATGCATCGCGTCGAAAACGTGATGTGCTACTGGGATTCGGTGCTCGGCCGCTCCCTCCCGCGTCCTGTCGTGCTCGAAGGCGACATTACGGAGCCCGACCTGGGGCTCGACGCCCGCGGCACGCGGTGGGTCGCCGAAAACTGCGATACCATGCTGCACAATGCGGCAAGTCTGACATTCCAGAGCACCAGCAGCCAAAGCGAGCCCTGGCGGTCGAATGTCGAAGGAGTACGGAATGTCCTTGAATTTTGCCGTAACGCCGGCATTCGCCAATTCCATCATGTGTCGACAGCGTATGTTTGCGGGTTGCGGCAGGGGCTGATTCTCGAAACAGAGCTCGACATAGGCCAGAAGATGTCGAACGATTATGAGCAGAGCAAACTCCAGGCCGAAACCATGATCCGCTCTGCCGGCTTCCTCGATTCGCTGACGGTTCACCGTCCGGCCATTATCATCGGCGATTCGAAGACCGGCTACACGACTACCTATCACGGCTTTTACGCTCCATTGCAGGCGGTCTCGACGATGGCGCAGACGTTTTACGTCGATGCCACGGGGCACTCAGGCATATCGGCGAGGTTCGGCATTTCGAGCCACAACACAAAAAACCTGGTTCCCGTCGACTGGGTGTCGGCCGTGATGTCCCACGTGATAACTCATCCCGAGCATCACGGTCAAACGTATCATCTGACACCAATGCACCCGGTATCGGCCCGTCTGCTGGGAGACATTTTTGAAGAGGCCGTGGGGTTTTACGGCGTCAAACTGGAAGGGTCAGGAAAGACGATCGCCGGGCCGACTGAATACGAACAGCTGTTTTCGGAACTCATCAGCGTCTACAAATCGTATTGGAAGGACGATCCGACGTTTGATTCGACGAATACGAGAGTCGCCGCTCCGCACCTTCCGTGCCCTCACGTTGATCGACGTATGTTGATGAAAATGGCCGAATACGCCATTCGCGTGAATTTCACGGCGCCGCGGGCCAAGCCGATTGAACCCAAATTTGACGTTGCCGCCACGCTCGAGCCACTGCTCGAAGCCGCACATGCGGCTGAGCGCACGTTCTCAGGTGCTTTGCGACTGGGATTGCGCGTCACCGGTCATGGAGGCGGCGACTGGAGTTTGACGCTGAATGGCGACGAAGTCTCGTCGGCCGATCCGGGGATTCATTCCCGCTGCGCCGCTGTGGTGCAATGCGAAGTCGCGGTCTTTGCGGCGCTTGCGGCCGGGAAGTCGGCGATCGACGAG
>JAYTRB010000223.1:0-1597 GCA_043746425.1 Planctomycetia bacterium | reverse complement strand
CTCTTCAAACAGTGTGGCCGCCTTTCGCCGACGTTCGACCAGTTCCGCCAGCAGTTCACGCCGTTTGGCAACCGTCTTTGCCGGATCAATAACGCCCTTAAAGTCGGCGACGTTCTGAACCAGCAGGTGCTTGATCGTCGGAATGTTGTGCGGCATCCGCCTGAGAATCTGTTCTTTGCTCACGTTTTCGGCTTCCGACGTGCGCAAATTGCGCTCTACCGGGAGCTCGCCGGTATATACCTTTTCGAGAGTCTCAAGCGCGGCGGTCATCAATAAATGCGATTCCATCAGCGCCCGGCGGAATCGCTTGCGGCTGACTTCGATCTTCTTGGCCAGGTAGATTTCCCGCTGGCGCGTGAGCAGTGGAATATTTCCCATCTGACTCAAATACATGCGCACCGGATCCTGCGCGGGCAACGCCCGATGTGCGGGTTGTTTGAATGATTTGACTCGCTCGGTCGCTGGGGCTTGTTGCCGATTGACAGATTTGTCGGCCGGCAGGGTCGCCAGAGCCGCGCGGGGCTGATCGGGGTCTTCGACGAAGTCCAGACCGCTCTGTTCGAGGGCCAGTACCAAGTCATCCACCATGCGGTGGCTGCCCCCCTCGTCGGGAAGGTACGCATTGGCCTGCTGGAATGTGATAAAGCCGCGCGGTCTTCCCTGAGCAATCAGGATGGTCAATGGGTCTCGATAGCAATTCACAGAAACTCCCCTCAATGCCACCCGCACCACAACGGCCCGCTTATTCGCGACGGTGGCGAACTCTATTCTACCGCATCAGACTGACGATAGACACGAAGATTCAACCCGCGATTCCCATTTCCAATGAGGGATTAGTCGGTCGCGATGGACAGGTGCTATGGGAAGGGGCTTCTTCCCCTGCGCCAGGCGATGAGCCGCCTGACGCAATGCATGGCGGGAACCGAATGGTTACCAGCGGCTGCCATGGTGTCCTCCAGCGGCTGGGAAGGCCCTCGCCCAGCCCCCCAGAGGGGGGGCGATTGATCTCTTCTTGATTCAGCCAACGCCCGGCCAATATTTTTCGAGAACGCGGCAGGGGCAATGGACGATACTAACCAGCGGCCCTCACCCTGTTTGGCAACGTCGGAGCCCGAAGAATGCGTTCGACCACTGCTGCGAAAGTTCGCGCGGCGAAACTTGAGTCAAAATCTGAAACAACCAGCGCCGAGAAAATGGAAATCCTGGAACTGGCCATCTCGAAGCGACAAAAGCTGGCCGAAAGCGATCTCGACATGGCGCAAGTCTTTATCGAAAAAGGAAAAGTCGCGATCGCACGCCGCCGACTGTGCCACATCATTGATACGTATGACGGCACAGACGCGGCGATTGAAGCCCAGGCCATGTTGAAAAAACTGCGGCCAGCGCCATGATTCCATGACTGCCGGTGCCAGCTCGTCGGCGGCTTCCGCGGCGAAGTCGGCCTCTGGCTCGAGCACGTTTTGAGTGCGCTTCAGAGTGTCAGCCGCCTGTTGAAAAACGGCGGCTGGCTTTGAACAGCAGTCGAAAATCGCGGCGAATTGAATTGCTGTGCAGTACCCGTCCCCCTTTAGCATTTCTGTGTTCCCTCAGGAGAAAC
>JAYTRB010000222.1:0-18303 GCA_043746425.1 Planctomycetia bacterium | reverse complement strand
GCATCGGCCCGTTTGGACGCGACGGCTGTGTCTACTGTCGCGGGTTTTCGGGCGGCTTGTGCGGTCGACGATTTACCGATATTTGAGCCGAACGGGTTGGTGGAACGGTTCGTAGCGCAGCCGCAGCACAGGGCCAGCAGCCCCAACAGCCCTGCGAGAGAACTATGCCAGCGCCCCATCGACGGCTTCCTTGTTAATTTAACCGTTTTTAAACCGCAACGCTCATCGGGTGGATGAAGACAATGACGCCTGAAGGGAGGTGGGCCAGTCGAAGAATTGATTCTGAAAGTGCGGAACGAGGCGGGGTGTGGAAGCTAACGCAATCTGAAGAACGCTGCAAGACGAGGTTTTTGTCGGTGTTCCCGAGCTCCCGATACTCCCGAACGTGAGACGCAATCTGGCCGCCCCGGCTGCCTGAATCGGGTCCAAAATACCGGGCATCCATTTACCAGGACAAACGATCGAAAAATAATCGGGTTTTCCTTCCCCACACGGGAGTTGTACAATTTACAGAGTGCGGCCGGTGCAAATAGATACTCTGCGGCTCCGTGACAGCCCCTTTTTACAAGACGTGCCAGGCGCGGTAACGAAGTAGGAGAGCGGGGAATGCACGACCATGACGACATGATGGGCGTGGCTGATAGCCCCCTTCACGGGTGGGCCGATCGATCCTCGACGGCCCTTGTCGAAGTACGTCCCGTCGCGCTACCTGGCGCGCGCGAGGAAACGACTGAGACGACCGGGCACACAGCAGCCCCCCATTCGCATGCACAGCGCTCGCAGCTTCCGTCGAATGCCATTCTGGGGGGCTCGTTTGCGTCAGCCATTTTTCACTTGTGGCTGCTGTCAATGCTGGCGACGTTTTCCAGCGGTCCCCCACCCCGACCAGATCCGCCGGCCATTGATTCGGTACTTCCGCCGGAAGAAGATTCGGCGCCCGAGCCGGCAGATCTTCCCGCGTTCTCACTGACTGATCCCAAGGACAAGGATTACGACGCCCGTGAAGCTGTTGATGCGGCCAGCATCGGACAAGTGCGCACCAATACCCCTCGCGCCGAAACCGCACCGATGCATGCTGTGCTCGACGCGGCGCAACCCGGCACGGGATTGGCTTCAGTCAGCGAAATGCTGCAACAGGGTGTCGTGCTCGATGAACGCATCGCCGTCAACGGAACAACCGGGAATTCGATGGTTGCGGTCGAATCGGCTCTCGACCAGGTGACCTGGGAGATCGCCAATCATCTGCTGGAACATAAAGCGCTTGTGGTCTGGCTGCTCGATGCGTCGGGAAGCCTCAAGACTCAACGGCAGGTGATTTCGTCCCGTCTGCGTCGCATTTACGGCGAACTCGGGGCGCTCGAAGAGGCGGGCAAGATCGTTGCCCGCACTGACCAGGCGCTGCTCACCGGCGTTGTCATGTACGGCGAGACGACAGTTTTTATTACGCCCGAGCCGACCGACAAGTTCGAGGTCATTCAAGACGCCATCAAGAATGCTCCGACTGATCCTTCAGGGGTCGAAAATGTTTTCGGAGCCGTCGAACTGGTCGTTCACCGCTGGCAGAAGTATCGCACCGCGCAGGGACGCAGCCTGTTGCTGGTGATCGTTACCGACGAAACGGGCGACGACTTTCCCCGGCTCGAACCGGCCATTCTTACGTGCAAACGATACGGCGCGAAGGCCTTTGTCATCGGACCGCCTGCGGTGTTCGGTCGCCGGCAGGCATTCGTCCCCTATGTCGCTCCTGAAGATCACAAGACGTATCAGTTGCCAGTCGACCTGGGGCCCGAGTCGTTCGTCGTCGAAGTTCCGTCGCTTCCTTTCTGGTTCAGCGCCTCGCAATACGAGTTTCTTTCGGCTGGCATGGGCCCCTATGGATTATCGCGGTTGGTACGCGAGACTGGAGGTGCTTATTTTCTCTCAAGCATGACGACCAGTTCGGGGCTGTCTCCGATTGGAACTTTTGATCCCCAGGCGCTCAAGGCCTTCGAACCCGATTATCGTTTCGGAACGCCGCAAGACTACATCAACGACGTCAATCGCCACCGGCTGCGACAGGCCGTGATGCGGGCCGCCGAACTGAGTTTGAAATACAAGGCTGGCCCCACCCCACAGCTCGAGATGCGGGTGACTCCTCAGAATTATCTGCAGCGGCTCACCGATGCACAAAAGACGGCGGCCGAGACGACGTACATGGTCGATATGATATTGAGCGCCTTTCAGGGAAACCTCGAACCGGAATATCAGAAAGAACCGTCGCCGCGCTGGAGGGCAAATTACAACCTCACTTTGGGGCGGCTCTTGGCGCTGAAGGTGCGGGCGCAGGAATACAATTTCGCCTGCGCGCAGCTCAAGCAGCTGGGGACGGGCGATATCGAAAAGAAAAGCAATCATTGGTATTTCAAGCCGAGTAAGAAGCCCGGCTCGGGGGCAGCGTCGAAAAAGATGGCGGCCGACGCCGAGCGGCTTTTGAAACGGGCGATGGACGACGCGCCGAATACCCCTTGGGGACTGCTGGCACAGCGCGATCTGAGCGTGCCGTTCGGATTCGAGGTGCTCCAGAAATATGACGCACCCCCGAAACCGGCGGCCCCCTCGAAGACCGCCCCATCGACTCCGGGAAAGCGACCAATTCAACTGGTTAACGACGCTCCGAAGAAAAAACCCGAGCCTCGCCCCGCGCCCGTTCCTGCGCCAAAGTTGCCGAAGCTGTAACCCAGATCAGTCTTGCGGATTCGCACCGATGGCGGGCATGCGCAGCGCGGCAGCAGATGAACCGTGACGTTGTCGCGTTGCCGTGATGAGCCTGTTCCCGTTTTCAATGGACTGCTAAACTGCCAGAAAGTTCCTTCTTCATTCATGGGGAGTCGTGTGCATGAGAAATCTGCGCTGGCCGCACCTGGCCTTGATGGTTGCCACTCTGCTCGGGCTTGGAACGGCTGCGGCTGACGAGTCTGAGCCCAAAAAAACCGATGGAAAAAAGTTTCTGATCATCCATGCCGACGACGCCGGCATGTGTCATTCCGTCAACCGGGCGACGATTGAGGCGATGGAAAAAGGAGTCGTCTCGTCATGCAGCATCATGGTTCCCTGTCCGTGGCTGACCGAGTTCGCCGACTACGCGCGGAAGAATCCTGAAAGAGACTTCGGCATCCATTTGACGCTCAACAATGAGTGGCAGCACTATCGCTGGGGCCCCGTCGCGGGGCGCGACAAGGTTCCTACTCTGTGCAATAAAGAGGGTTACCTGTGGCGCAGCGTTGAAGAAGTCGCGGCTAACGTGAAGGCCAGCGAAGTCGAGACCGAGTTAAAAGCCCAGATCGACCGTGCCAAAGCGTTGGAGATTCCATTAAGCCATCTTGATACTCACATGGGCGCCCTCGTAAGCCGGCCCGATCTGGTCGAGGTCTACGTCAACCTGGGTCTTGAATACAACCTGCCGGTGCTGTTCTTGCGAAACCAGGACGAACGCCTGGTGCGCGAATACCCGGCAATTGCCAAGGTCGGCCAGCAACTGCTGAAGACTCTCGACGCGAAGCGATTGCCGGTGCTTGACGGACTGGCCCAGTTTTACGGCGGCGAAAGCCACGAAGAACGGCGCGACAACTACCTGAAAACTTTGCGGAACCTGCCGCCAGGAGTGAGCGAACTCATCATTCACTGCGGCTTTGCTGACGATGAATTACGTGCCGTGACGAACAGTGCCGAACGCCGCGACGGCGATCGGCGAATCTTCACCGACCCCGAAACAGCCGCTGAAATCAAGCGGCTGGGAATCGAAGTCATCAACTGGAAACAATTCCGCGAAATGATGGCCAAGCGGGGAGTGAAGTAGGCTGCGGCAACTCCCACCCGCACGATTCCAGGGGGCGAAACTCAAGGCCGCTACGCGGCCGTCAGGGCGGTGTAAATCAGTTCGAGGAAATCGGGAAAAAGGGGCCACGGGCCAGGATCCTCGTTCCAGCGGTTGGCAATCGTCTGGAACAGCTCCATTTCGTCGCTCGATTTCTGCAGGTTCTGCAGTGCCGACACGCGGTCGAGATTTGCGATGTTCCACGATCTCGGGCACAACCTGTAGGTGTCATGACGGCTCTCTAATGCCGGTTTCGTTACGACCTGCACAGCCAACTGGCCAGCCGCATTCAACCGCGCAGGAAAGACGCGACAGTCCACGGGGCGTTGTTCATAGATCGAGCACCTGCCGGTTCCCCCTTGAACCGGTTCGCCACACGGCGATTCTTCGAGAAAGACGCATTTCCGCGTTCCAGGAAAAAGCTGACTCTCGTTCTGCAACAGGCCGATCACGTAGGGAGTTTGTCGATCGTCATCGAAAAAGAAGTGCGGTGCCACACCCTGCGAAATCTCGCACGATTGATCGGCCCAGCGGGAGACGAATCTCCAGAAAGGAATTTTTAGCTCGGTCACGATCCGAAAAATATCGCGACCGGTAAGTGGGGCGACATACGCCCGGCAGCAACCGGCGTGGCAACCGTCGCAAGGGGTCGCGGGCGGGGTCTGCAACAGCGGCAGAACATATGACAAGATCGAGCTCATGGTAAACTCCTTTTCATGGAACCGCAACAACTCTTCCCGATAAACAGCACTCAGGCCGAATTGCCGTCCGAGAATTCATGAAGTGGAGGAGTTTGACTTCCACAGCTCGTCCGAGTAGCGAAGATTTGTGGCCGAAACAACAGGGCGGGAAACGACAGAACCAGAAAATGTTCAATCAGATTCCAGATTGAAGCGATCAGGGGGCGGTCGGCGATTACGTTTTCGCGATTCAGATTTGTCTTTTTCGTACATTTTTGCGGTTGAGTTCTCGGGTTGGAATTTCAGATTTCGACCTTCACGGTGGCCCACTCGGACGGGTTCTGCTATTCATGGGACGCATGAGCGAAAAAGAATCTCAAATATTTCGCGTTGAGCCTGGGCAGGCAAATCTCACAATCGCAGCCGCCCTCAGATCCTGGTTGCCGGGCAAAACGTGGTCCGACGTGCGGCGTTTGTTGTCAACGCGGCTTGTCACCGTGAGCGGCAACCTGTGTCTCGACGAGGGCCGCCGGCTCAAAGAGCAGGAAGTCGTCAAGATTCTACTGCAACCGGCCGCGGCGCCTCCCAAAGAAGAAGATGTCCGCATCCGTTATATTGACTCGCATCTGGTCGTCGTCGAGAAGCCGGCAGGAATGACAACGCTCCGCCATCCCGAAGAACGGGACTGGCCCAAGAGACGTAAGCAGCTTCAGCCAACACTTGATGAGATGCTCCCGCGTGTCATTGAAAAAAGAGAACGCGCCGCGCGGTGCCCTGCCAAGCCCGTACGGGGCAGACCCAAGGTGCAAAAACGTCCTGAAGCAGCTCCTCGAACTCCACGCCGGTTGCGCGCCGTGCATCGCATCGATCGTGAGACCAGCGGCCTCATGATCTTCGCCCGCACAGTCGATGCCGAGAGATTGCTGGGGACGCAGTTCCGCGAACATAGCCTGCACCGACTTTACCTGGCGGTCGCTCTGGGAGATGTGAAAGAACACTCGATCGAGTCGAACCTCGTTCCCGATCGGGGAGACGGCCGGCGAGGCAGCACGAAACATTCCAAACTGGGCAAGCGGGCTGTGACCCATGTCAAACCAGTCGAGCGGCTTAAGGGATATACGGTCGTCGAATGTCGGCTTGAAACCGGGCGGACGCATCAAATCCGAATTCATTTGTCGGAAGAGGGTCATCCGCTGTGCGGCGACAAGGTTTATCGCGGTCCCTTTCCCGGCAAACCGATTGTCGACGAAAGCGGCGCCCCGCGACTGGCATTGCATGCGGCAGAACTCGGATTTCAGCATCCCATGACTGGCGAGCACCTTAAATTCGTCATGCCCCTGCCGGCCGATATGACAAGATTACTCGATCATCTGCGTTCGGCGAAGCGACCGAAAAGGTGAAGGGTGCGTCCTCGCGATTTCAGGTGGGCTGCCTCCCGCCTTCTGGCTGGGCAAGCACGTTTTTTTAATGCAGATCGCCCACGCCGTTTCGCGTCAAGGGCTCGCATTAAATCGGCGCCAGTTCTCGTCCCTCGATCACCGTTCGTATCGCCGCATGTTTATGTGTCTATTGACCGATCGCCCTAATTCAGCTATTTTGAACCATCGACAGGTTTGCACGTTCTGATATGTATCGATTTGTGTCCTCGGGCCGACACTTTAATGTAGAGGCGCAATTTCTATTGTGTCGCGGCAAACGGATGATGAACTTTCAACTGCCGAAAGGGATCTGCCATGCTCAATTTCTGGGGTAAGAAGCTGGCCAGCGATTGCGAGGGATCGAACCGCCGCGATTTCTTGAAGGTTGGAAGCCTGGGGCTGACCGGCGTGGGGCTGTCGGGGTTGCTGCGTGAGCGGGCCAAGGCGGCCAACGAAGGCCGTCCGCGCCAAGACACTTCAGTCATCTGGATCTGGTTGGGTGGTGGCGCCACTCATATCGAGACCTTTGATCCCAAGATGGACGCACCCATCGAATTCCGCAGTTGTGTGGGATCTGTCCAGACCAATGTCCCCGGGATCGAAATCGGGGGCCTGTTCCCGAAAATGGCCCAACAAGCCGACCAGATGGCGTTTCTTCGTTCATTCGCGCATGGCAACTCGGGTCATGGCGGCGGAACACATTTCGTTATGACTGGCGTCGATTATCCCCCAGCCGATGCCGGGATGCCGCCGATCAAGCCGTCGTTCGGTTCGATTGCGTCGAAGGTCCGCGGTTCGAACAATCCCGATACCGGACTTCCCACCTATGTTCGCCTGTCTGGGTTATACGCTGATGGGCCAAACTGGCTGGGCACCGCCTATTCGCCGTTCGATGTCGGTGGCGAAGCCCGCAACAACATGAATGTCAACCTCGAACTGAACCGACTGGGAGACCGGCGCACACTGCTGGGGCAGATTGACCGTTTGAATCGCCAGGTCGACCGAACGGGGCAAATGGCCGGCCTCGACCAGTTTGAATCGCAGGCATTCGATCTGATACTCGGACGGGCCAAAGAGGCGTTCGACCTGACGCGCGAAGATCCGCGATTGCGTGACAAATACAATGCAATGGGAACTGGCCTGGGAGATCAAATGCTGCTGGCCCGCCGGTTGTGCGAAGCCGGAGCGGGATTTGTAACGCTGAATTACGCCAACTCGTACCAGGGTTGGGATATGCATGAAAAGATCGAGCCGCAGCTCAAGTCGGCTTGCCCCCCGCTTGATCACGTGGTGGCCACGTTCCTGGAAGATGTTCAACAGCGTGGCTTGTCTGATAAGATTCTGCTGGTGATTACCGGCGAATTCGGGCGCACCCCCCGTATCAACCAGGTGGCCGGTCGCGACCATTGGGGGCCGCTTTGCACGCTGGCGCTGGCTGGCGGAGGGCTCAAGATGGGTCAAGTAATCGGCGAATCGAGCGCGAAGGCCGAGGTTCCCAAATCGGCGCCGATTCTGCCCAAGGAATTGATGGCCACGATCTTCCATATCCTGGGAATTGATCCGCAGACCCAGCTTATCGACCCTTCCGGCCGACCGCAGTATCTGCTGCCCGATTCGGCCAAACCGATCAGGGAATTGGTTTGACGGCGAGATTAGAAACCTGGCGCAGGGTCTTTCGGGTTTCAGTGTTCGTCGCTCCTCCCCGGACTGTGAACTTTCGGGCATCTTGCTAGAATTCACGCTGGGCTGCCGGTCGCTGTTTTGACGCCGATTTGTCAGGCCTCTGTCTGTGCCGGTTTATTACTGCGCGCTCCCGTGGGCGCGAAATTGTGGTACTGGCGCCGGTCGGTCTTTTTTCAAATTGCAGGAATTCATATCTATGCCGGGCGATATCGACGTTTACCAGATGTGTCCGTGCGGTAGCGGCAGAAAGCTCAAATTCTGCTGTCACGCCATCGTCACCGAGATGGTCAAAGTTGCGGATCTGCAGTACAACAACCAACCGCAGACGGCGCTGACGCTGCTCGACACCGTCGAAAAGAAGATTGGGCCGCGCGATGTCTGGCCCCGCGCCTGGTTCAAGACGACGAAGGCATTTCTGCACTTCTCGCTGGGAGTAATCGCCCAGTCGCGGCGGCTGGTGGCAGAAGTCCTCGAGGAATTGCCCGAACACCCGCTGGCGGTGGCCGTGAATGGCCTCTTGGCGCTGACTGCCGACGGGTATCCGGGGGCCAAGCGCCCGTTGTACCGCGCGTTTCAAATCTCGGTCACGATGCAATCGCATTTTATTTCGCATCTGATGATGCAGTTGGCACAGGTCCTGATGACCCAGGGCCATATAATGGCGGCCCGCCAGTACTTGGGCCTGGCCATGCGGATCGATTCGGAAAACGAAGAGGTGGTCAAGACTTTAGTAGACTTCATCAGTGACGGGCGGCTCCCCTACGTTTTGCGAGACGGCTATACAGTATCACCACTGATCGGAAACGACCATTTACGACCGCAATTCGACCAGGCTGTGAACCTTACGCACCAAGGGTGCTTCAGCGACGCAGCCAAGGCTTTTGGCAGTCTGGCGCGGCATGATCCCAAGCAGCCCGGCTTGTGGTGGAACATCGCCCTGTGTCACGCCTGGGCAGGCGAAGACCCTTTGGCGGTCGAGGCGTTCAAGGCGGCGGCTGCCAATCAGCCCGATTTCGAAGCCGCCGTCGACTGTCTCGTACTCGCGCATGAATTGCGAATTCTAGAACCGGCGAACAAAGTGCCGCAGCTGGCGGCTACGTACCGTGTCGATTCCGTTTCCCGGCTCCTTACGGTGCTCGATCAGAAGCCCGAGTACGCCCGCACCGCATTGCCTTCGCAGGAAGCTGACGACGAACCCCGGCCGGCAGCCATGTACCGAATCGTCGATCGTGATCCGAAACTAATTCCCAATTCCAGTCTGACTTTAGGAAACGTCGCGCACATTCTCGGGGAAGTGATTGTGTTCGACCGCTCGGGAAATGGTACGGCCGACGATGTACCGGCCAAGGCCTACATCACCGGATATGGCCGCGAGCGTGTCGACCGGCTGATGGCCGCCTTTGCCGATGCTGTGGGAACGCTGGCGACCGTTGAATTGGCGCCCGAGGAACATGGGTTTCTGCGGGTCGAGCACTTCCCGCTCGTTCAAGACTGGCATTTACCAGGCGATCTTTCTGCCGCGCAATCGTACGATCTGCGAATGGCCTGCTCGCGGCATCTTGTCGAGGATATCTGGCCTACCGTCGCGCAAGAGTCGCTGGGGGGCAAAACGCCTCTCGAAGCCGCCGCCGTACCCGAGCTCAAAACCGCGCTCGCGGCAGCGATCGCCGATTTCGAGATCTTTTGCGAAAAGAACAGTCTGCCACTCGATGAGGGCGCCATGCGTAAACGCCTGGGGCTGCCGGCTATTTCGGCAACTCCACCCGCGCAAAAAGGCGAGTTTGATTTTCCCACACTGCTGCAATTGCGCCACACAATCATGGCGCAGGTTCCGGACGAACAGTTGCCGATTATGGCCGAAACAGTCATGCAGATTGGGCATTCGGCACGAACGTGTGCAGTCGTCGGCGAATTGCTGTCGCGGCCCTCTTTACAAGATAAGACCGACGTTCCGCGGTGGTGTATGTTGCTGTCGCGGGTCTATATGCAGCGTTTTGATTTTGACACTGCCTTACGTTTGATCGTGCGCGGCAAACAAGAGGTTAAAAACCGCAAACAGCCCCTCGACGCCCTGGCGCTTTGGGAGATTCACGAGCTCCTGCTTCGGTCACAACGTCCAGACGATCCACAGACCTCGCAATTGGCCAGCCTGCTGTGGAATTTCTACGTCCCCAAGCTCCCCGAAATTCGGAACGTCGTCCTCGGTGTGCTCAACAAGACGTCGCTTCCCGGCCCTTGGAACGCCGGTGCGGTGTCCGAAGCTGCGGGTGAACCGCTGGCAGTCGCTGGCGTCGGTTCTTCGGCCTTGTGGACCCCTGAATCGCAACCATCCGAGCAGCCTTCAAAACTCTGGTTGCCGGGCCAGGAATAACATCTTGCACGTCGGCTCGCTCGCCCCAAGAGTCGAGAACGATCTGCGACGCGAAGGGGCGTCATGCAGCCCAGCACATTCTCCAACCGCGAAGAGGTGATGCGGCGGGCCATCGAGTTGGCCTGCCGTGGAATCGGTCGTGTCGAGCCCAATCCACCCGTCGGGGCCGTCATTGTCGACGATCAATTGCGGCTACTGGGGGAAGGCTGGCACGATCGCTTTGGAGGCCCGCACGCTGAGGTCGCAGCCATCGCTCAGGCTGGCGCCCGAGCCCGTGGTGCCACCCTCTTCGTCACGCTTGAGCCCTGCTGCCATTTCGGCAAGACACCCCCCTGCGTCGCCGCCGTCGTCGCCGCCGGATTGCGCAGTGTCGTCATTGGCATTCAAGATCCCAATCCCCAGGTAGCCGGGAAGGGCATCTCGCAACTTCGCGCCGCGTCGATCTCTGTTGAAATCGGGCTTCTGGCCAGCGAGGCGCGACGCGTAGCCGCACCGTTCTGCAAGCTCGTCGATACCGGGCTGCCTTACGTTCATGCCAAATGGGCCATGACGCTCGATGGCCGCATCGCCTCGCATGGCGGCGCTTCAAAATGGATTTCAAATGTCACCTCGCGGCAAATGGTGCACCGCTTGCGGGGCCGAATGGATGCCATTTTAATCGGCAGCGGGACGGCGCTGGCAGATGACCCCCTGTTGACGGCGCGGCCACCCGGGCCGCGTGTCGCCACGCGCATCGTGTTCGACAGCCGGGGACGACTCCCCCTGAGTTCGCAACTGGTTCTTACCGCTGGCGAAACGCCATTGCTGGTAATTGCCGGTTCCCAGGCGCCGCGCGAAAACCTGGCACTTCTGCGCGACCGCGGAGTGGAGATTTTCGAGTGCCTTCCGCAAGATCCGGCGGCCATGGAAGTGCGCCCCGATCTGGCTGCAGTTCTGGCGGAACTCGGCCGAAGGAAGATGACCAACATTCTTGTTGAAGGTGGCGGCGAGCTTCTGGGAACTTTCTTCGACCGACAACTCATCGACGAACTGCATGTGTTCATAGCACCGAAACTTCTGGGCGGCTCAGGCGCCATTTCGCCGCTTGCGGGCACTGGCCGCCTGGCCCCCACTGAGCTTCCCGACCTCGAATACCCCGCGATTGAGCATCTCGATGGCGACGTCTACATTCACGGGCCAATCCTTCGTCAACCCGGCAGCATGGGTTCCGATTCCAATTTCGGCCGATGATCTGTCGGAGGTATTACGAGCGACTACGTCCTCGTCAGCCACATGTCGGCGATTCCCAGCAGCAACAATCCGACGCTGATGACAGCGTTAATGTGAAAGAAAGCCCGATTGACGTTCGCCAGATCGTCGGGGCGAACGAGCGAGTGCTCGTAGGCAAGCAGTAGGGCAACGAGCGCCACGCCGACGGCAAAAACCCAACTCAGTTCGGCCGTGTACCACAGGCCTGCGAGGCACGCCAGCATCAGCACGTGGCTCGCCAGCGCCAGTTTGAGTGCCGACGCCACACCGAGCCGGGCCGGAATGCTCAACAATCCGCGCGCCATGTCGAAACCGACATCCTGACAGGCGTAAATGATGTCGAAGCCTCCTACCCAGTAGAAGACTGCCGCACCCAGCAGAACGGGAGTCCACGCGACCTCGCCACGAATCGCGATCCAAGCGGCCAGGGGCGAGAGCATGAGCGCCGCCCCCAGCCAATAATGACACAGTGCCGTAAAGCGCTTGGCATACGAATAGCCGCACAGAAATACCAACACGGGAAGCGACAGGTATAAAGGCCAGCGATTTGGTAGAAACAGCAGCGTCGCCGCCACGAAGCCGGCCGTGCAAACAATGCAGAACACGACGACGCTCGCGATGCTCAAAATGCCGGCGGGAAGATGCCGGCCGGCCGTGCGCGGGTTCTCGGCATCTATCTGCCGATCGACCAGCCGGTTGAAGGCCATTGCTACCGACCGGGCGAAAATCATGCTCAGCAGAATGCCGGCCAGTTCTTGAGGACGAAAGGGGAGGCCCTCGCGAATGTTCTGCCGCCATGCCAGACACGCAGCCAAGAGCGCGAACGGCAGCGCAAACAGTGTGTGACTGAAGCGGATCATCTCGAGAATCTGGCGCAGCCGGGTCAACATGCGGTTACTTCTGCTTCTCGCGGTACAATTCTTCGAGTTTCCTGGCGATGGCATTCACTGCGATTCATCGACTCTCAATCGTCGCCGTGATAATTATTTTATCGTAAACCAGCCGGGGACGCACGCAATCGCAAACACCACCAGAATACACAGCCACACCAGCCCCAATGCATGCCAGAACCAGGCGCAAACGATTACCCCCCACGAATATTCGTGATCGTAGCGGTCGGCCAGCGCTTTGAGCGTGACCCACACCAGAAATAACAATGCCAGCGAGAAGTGCATGGCGTGCAGCGTCGCCAGCATGATGATGAAGGCGTTGGCGCCGGTTTGCACCTCGTCGGGAACCTGATTCCGCACCAGACATTGAAGGCCATACGTTTGAATGCCGACGAACAGGGTGCCGGCAACCAGAGCCATCATCAGGCTGCGGCGAAAGGGTTTCTGACGCTCGATTCGTACGCACCTCACTGCGTGCTGCAGAAAGCCGCTTCCCAGAAATAAAAGCGCCGTCGTAACCCATAATGCCGGCGGAAACACCACCCGCCCGAGAACGACAGTGGGGGGCAGGCAGCGGATGAGCGACCACGCCAGCCCGAGAGCGACCGCATACACGCCGGCCGCGACCAGAATGAAGCGCACCGCCAGCCGGCTGGCCGTTCCGGGGCGATGGGTCGTCAGCGAGGAAGGCATGAGGTACTGCCGCCACGTCAAACTGCAACTTCAAACTGCGAAAAAGCGTTCGGGCCGTCGTGACGCCGCGGCTGATTTGCACGGCCGCGCCGACGCCGTCTATCCTGCAAAAATTGTCTGTTCCCGATCGGGGCCGACCGAAATGATCTCCACCGGTTTCCCGATGAGTTCAGCCAGCGTTTCGAGATAGGCCCGCGACGGTTTCGGAAAATCTGCGAGTCGTCGCACATGCGCGATGTCGCACTTCCACCCGGGCAGTGTGCTGTACACGGGTCGCGCACGGGCAAGTTCATCGACGTGCGACGGAAAGTCTGTCGTTCGCTCGCCGTCGATCTCGTACGCTGTGCAGACGTTGATCTCGTCAATCTGGCTGAGTACGTCGAGCAGCATCACCGACAGGCAATCGACTCCGCTGATACGCGCCCCGTAGCCGGTGGCCACCGCATCGAACCAGCCGCAGCGCCGCGGTCGACCTGTCACGGTTCCATATTCACGCCCAACATCGCGGATGTGCTGGCCGATGGCGTTGTCGAGCTCGGTAGGAAACGGCCCGCCCCCGACGCGCGTCGTGTAGGCTTTCACCACACCGATCATTCGTGAAATGCTTCGTTCAGGGACTCCGCTTCCCGAATGAATTCCACATCCCGAGCTGCTTGAACTCGTGACGTAAGGAAACGTCCCGTGGTCGAGATCGAGCAGACTTCCCTGCGCCCCCTCGAACAGCAGGCGTTTTCCCGCAGCCAGTGCTTTATGCAGGTAGCTCGTCGTGTCTGTAACGTGAACTTCGAGCGCCTGGGCGTACCCCAGATATTCATCGGCGATCCTGGCTGCGTCGAGAGGCACGAAGGCCGGCGACAAGGCGCGCAACAGGGTGTTCTTCTGGGCGACGATGTCGTTTAAGCGAGTCTTGAACGAAGCGACATGGTACAGGTCGCCCATGCGGATGGCGTGCGTTCGCCCCGCTTTGTCGCGGTAGCAGGGGCCGATTCCCCGCCCGGTCGTCCCGATGGCATTGTCGCCGCGGCTCTTTTCGAGAACGGCCTCTTCGGCAATGTGATAGGGGAAAATGACATGCGCCCGATCACTGATCAGCAGATTCTCGCCGACCTCGATGTGCCGTGCGCGAAGCTGGTCAATCTCTCCCAGAAGTGCTTGGGGATTGAGCACCACCCCGGTGGCAATGACCGAGACGATTCCCGGCCGCAACAAGCCCACCGGCAACAACGACAGCTTATACGTCTGTCCCTCGCACACGACGGTATGGCCCGCGTTGTTGCCTCCCTGGTAGCGCACGACGATGTCATGCTGATCCGTTAACAAATCGACGATTTTACCCTTGGCTTCGTCGCCCCATTGCAGTCCGATGACGGCCGTTGAAGACACGATGATTGGTTCCATGCGAATTCGAGTTGGCAAAGACATCAGTTTAGCAGACCGGCACTCGATTTGGAAAACCATAGTCGGCACAATCGGTATCGTCAGAACCAGTGACAGGATACAATAACCGTTACCGTCTGATTCCACAGAACATCGGGCCCGTTCGGCGAGGCGACTTCTTCTCTCGCGTGGTCTTTTTTCACCGCCATGTTGCAGAAGATGAACTACTCTTGATCGGAGGCCCTGCCATGACCAAACCCAAACCGCAACGCGTGCTCGTTGTTGACGACGATCGGCAATTCCTGGAAGCCACGCGCACGATGCTCGAGGAACACGGTTACGAGGTGGTCACCGCTCAGGACGGCAGTGAGGGGCTGATGCGCGCCGAGTGCGAATCGCCCGACCTCATCGTGCTCGATGTGATGATGCCCCGCCGCAGCGGTTTCGGGGTGCTCGATCACATCGGGCGCCGGGGTCCTTCGGGCCCGCGCATCGTCGTCGTTACCGCCAATGACGAACTGCGGCACGAACAGATCGCCATCGAAAAGGGTGCCGACATGTATCTTAAGAAGCCCTTTGAAATGCGCGAACTTCTCTCGGCGGTCATTGCGCTCTTGAAGGTGTAATTCGCCCGCGCGAGCCGTGGTTTGATTTGATTTATCCATTGCGGCGCATCATCCACAGCACGGCTGGTACGATCGGGCACAGCAGCCACAGCCCTTTGTAAAAATCCCACGCCAGCAGCTGTTCTGTGAACATCAGGTACAAGAGCCCATACAGCAGCCAGCGCGTCAGCCCCCCGCGGGCGGTCGCCGGGGCGTCTGCCGCAGACGCCTCTTCACCCGGCCACGCCGTCATATATGAAAACTCGACACCGGGCAGCAGCTCGTCGGCGAGATCTTCGGCAACGTACTTGGCCAGGTTGCTTTCGCGCGAATCGACGTTGACGGCGAATAACTCGTGGCGCGCGACGGGCGACGCGAAATTGATCTCGTACACCCCGCTTTCATTCGTGTTTTCGTAAACGACAAAGTTGAGTGCGCCATCGGGTACGACGCGCGCGGTCTGTGTCTGCCCATCGGGCCGGCCGACTGCAATATCGACATCCACCGCCGTCGCAGGAAAGACTTCAGTCAGCGATTCCCCCACGATCCGCTGGCGATCTCCCCAGCGACCCGAAACGGCGAATTGCACGATCTCGTGAACCAGCGGCAGAAAACTGGGCCACAGCGGCCATGTTCCCCAGCGTTCGTCGACCGACGTCGTAATGAGAATGCTTTTGCCCCGCCCGTACGATTGTTCGACGATTGCCGGGTCTCCCGTGTCGAAGGCGAGAGCCACCCGCGCAGGCCCTTTCGGCAAGGTTGTCGCCTTTACATAAAAATACGACTGCGTGCTCTCGAGCCCCGCATCGGGGTTTCCGCGGAAGGCGCTCAAAATGGGATGCGAAAACTCCTGCGGATCGAAGGCGAATACGGTATCGAGCTTTTCGGCATCACCCATTCGATCGCCCAGCCGTGCGGGAAGACTTCCCTCCCCCTGCCGATACAGCACCTGGTTGTAATTCTCGACCGAGACATGATCTCCCAGACACCACACGACTCCGCCCCCGCCCTGCAGATACGTTTCGAGAGTCTGCGCCTCCCGCTCGGTGAACATCCGCACGTTGCAGAGAAAGACGCAATCGTAGCCGGCCAGATCGAACCCTTGCAGCTCGCCGTCGTTGATTACGGTGACCTCGATCTGCCCCCGTTTGGGCGTACCGACGCCGGCGGCCTGACCTGCGCCGGCAGGCGCCAGCGCCAGCTCAAGATAGTCGGTGGCGCGCCCCACCGCCGGGCCCGCCATTCCCCCGCTGACGCACAAGACGCGAATCCGGTCTCTGACGGGTACGGCCAGCCATCGCTGATCATCGAGGGGCAGTGCGTCCTTCTGCAAACGAACCTGCACCCGGTGTTCGCCACCGTATGCAAACAGCACCGAAAATTCCTCGAACGCTTCGCCTCCGGCGTTCAAGTCAACGTTCCGCTGGTCGACGAGCCTGTCGTCGACCAGCAATTCCAACAAACGGCCCGTCACCCGTTGCGGACCGAAGTTTCGCACGGTCGCCTTCACGAAAACTGGCCGGGCCGTCGTCGCGAACGCCGCTGTCACTTCCAGCGCGGTGACGGCCACGTTGGCCGCGTCGATTTGTCCCAGATCAACCAGCGTCAGTTTTCCCGTGTCGTGAATCTGCTTCAGCAGCCCCCTCTCGCGCGCGGCGTCTTCGGGGGCGCCTGCGGCCCACGTCGCCCGCTGAAAATCGCTGATGAAGATCACTTCCTTCCGGGGTACATCAGGAGCCAGTTTGAGCAGGTCGACAATCTTCTGCAGGGTCGGCAGCAAGTCGCCCCGCCCGTGCGGAAGCTGCATTTGATCGATTTCGTCGATGACTTTACTCGTCAGATATCCCGGCTCGGGCACGATGACTGCGGGGGGAATATTCGACAGCCGAACCAGGTTGTAGACATCTCCCTGTTGGCCTTGTTCGACGATCGCGCGCGCCGTGGTCTTGGCACGCTCGAAGAGACTTTCGTTAGGGGCGAGAAGCCCCATGCTGCACGAAGCGTCGATGACGATGATCGTGTGCCTCGGCTGCCGAGGCTGAAAGAAGTCGCCGAGGTTCTCGACGAGCGGTTCGGCGAGCGCGACGACGGCCAATACGAGAATCAAGGTGCGCACTGCCAGGAGAATGAGCTGCTCGATTCGTAGACGCTGCGAATTCTTGCGAACAGCTTCCAAGAGAAACCGCATCGCCGCCCAGTTCGTCTCGCGGTACTTGCGCTTATTGAGCAGATGGATCAAAATCGGGGCCGCGCCCAGCGCAAGCCCCCACAACAGCGCCGGGGAATCGAAACCGAAGGCGAAGAGCTGGACGGCGATGATGGCAGTCGCAGACACGACACAGAGCCTTCACGTTAAAAGGCACGGAAAAAAAACTTGCAAGGTCGAGAATAGAGAATCGTCTGGGAAAAGCCAACTCCCGTCGGTCTTCGATTGTACGGCAACCGCCCCGCCTGATTCACGCGGGCAGCTTAGCGAACGGGTTCCCTCGTCACTTTGCGAGTTGAACGTTGCCTTCAAAAAGTCAAGCCGAACTTGCCCATCGCTGCGCAGCGCAAACAACCCCGATGAATCAGGTTGACCATAATCTTCACCGCTCCGCGAAAACCACATCGTTTTGAATCTGATGACCTCCTGCGTGCGGCGTCTGGCCTACTCCTCGATCGGTTCCAGAAACCAGCCTGTACTCTTGATCGGCACCGCGTCGGGCACAGAAATCGGTTCGCCAGTCAATTCGATCAGCGCCCAACGAATTGCCATTCCCAGGCGGCTGGCCGGAATCATGGAACCGATATACTGTCGCAGCGCCGCTGCCTGTGAGACCGCTTTCATTCGTCCGATCGTAATGGCCGACATCTCGCGAACCGGGCCCAGCTCCATCGGTGGGCTCGGCGAGTCGTCGGTGGCGCGCGCATACAATTTTTGGGCCAGGGCTTCATCGGGAATTCCCTCGTGCAGCATCCCCAGCGACCAGATCGCCGCGGTTCGCGAATGCACCCCCATCGCGTCATTCTTGGGAATGTACTGCGCCAGCAATGACTCGGCGGGAGCGTATTTCATCTGCCCGAACGCTTCGCACAACTGTGCCGTCTGCTCGTCGAGGCCGGCCGGAACCCGCACGGGTTTCAGACGGATTTCGGTCTGCCGCGTGGCCTTATCGAGCATGGCCGGCAGCGTCTCGGGAAGGGCCAGCTTCTTCAGTCCCCAGGCGGCTGCAAATCCGACCTCGATGCGCGCGAAATCCAGCAGTTGCACCAGCCGACCGGCGGCTGGCTTGTGGTCGAGCGCCCCCAAGAGCAGCGCCGCTTGTTCGAGCCCGCGCCATTTCTCGCCCGACAGAATGTCTGTCGCGGCCTGCCGGACGGGCCCATCGAACTCGGCACGCTTCGCCAGATCGTACAGTGATTGACACACAGCCCGTCGTACCGCCGGATGCGGGTCGTCGAGCAATCCCGCCAACATCACGATGCGCTCGGGTGTCGGCGAC